>NZ_JBEYHH010000009.1:0-233856 GCF_040635175.1 Streptomyces sp. NPDC006997 | reverse complement strand
GACCCACCCGGCGCACACCCCCGCCACCCGCCACCCCCACCGGGCCGCCAGCCGCCAAACCAGCCCGGCGTGCAGGCGAGACGCCAACGCGCCCCGCACACCCCGGTCAACCCAGAAGTAGGCGCGAGGGACCGACCCACCCGGCCCCCCGTCTTTCCGGGCCGCCCGCTCGCTTCTCACCCGTGCTGGAGCGGCCCGGGGTCAAGGGTGGCCCGAAGGGCCATCGCCGAAGGCGACGCGGAGCGACAGCGGAGCGCCCTTGAGGCCGGGGCGTGGAAGCACGACCCTGGCGAAGAAGCGGGCGGCCCCGACGGTGTCCTGTAAGCAAGGGGGAAGGCAAGGAGGCGCCGCCTACCGAGGCAAGACCACCACGTACGCCGCCGGGTCGCGGTCCGCCGAGGCCATCAGGGCGGTGCGGACGATCGCCGCCTGCTGTTCCATCGCGTCGCGCAGCTTGCGCGGGGTGATGTGGACCACCGTGATGCCGAGCCGCTCCAGGTGCTCGCGCTTGCGGGCGTACTCCGACCACTGCGTGTCCTCCGTCTGGCGCGGGGCGCGGGTGTCCAGCTCGATCGCCACGGCCTGGTCGGGCCAGTAGGCGTCGAGGCCGCCGAGGTGGGGGCCGCCGGGGAGGCGGAGGCCGACGTTCCAGACGGGGTCGGGAAGGCCGTACGCGCTGACCATGGCGTAGAGGCGGTCCTCGGCGAGGGAGCGGCCCTCGGCGATGAGGGAGTCCACCGCGTCCACGACGTGCGGGCGGTTCAGCAGCTTCGCCCGGGTCAGCTCGCGGACCACCGACGCCGGGTCGCAGTGGCCCGCCCGTACCGCCTCCGTCAGCAGGTGGCGCACGGCGTCGGCGTCCGCGAGGTCGGCCACCGCGTCGGCGAGGGCGCGGGGGACCGGGGCGACGGGGAGGCCGGTGACCGTCTCCGGCGCGGGGAGGGCGGCCGTGCGGATGACGCGGGCGCAGCCGGTCGTGCGCAGTCGCCGCAGGCGGGGCACGAGGACGTCGATGTGGTCGAGGGAGGGCAGCGGGGGCGTGGCGGTGAAGCCGTGCAGGGTGAGGGCCGCCAGGCCCGTGATCACGGCGTCCGCGTACACGTGCCGGGGGGCGTTCGACGCGCCCGGGTGGGAGGGGCCCGAGTGGGAGGGGCCCGAGTGGGAGGGGCCCGGGTGGGAGGGGCCCGGCTGGGCCGGGACGCCGGGGGTTGCCTCGCGGGCCGCGTACAGCAGCACCGCGTGCAGGCGTTCCTCGCTGGTCGGCGGGCCGGGGTGGAGGAGGTGGACGCCGGGGAGGAGTTGCTGCCAGGGGCCGCCGGGTCGGCAGCGGGTGGTGATGTCGGCGGGGGTCAGGCCCTGGGCGCGTAGCTGTGCCGTCCTCACCACGCGGCGGCGGACGTCGGCCAGGTCGTGCAGGGGGCGGGGGGAGAGCGGGGTGTTGTGGGTCATGGTCCGGGGGTTTCCGCGTCTGGCCCCGCCCCTAACCGCTGTTACACGTCTGTCGGTGAACCCGGACAACCCCGCACTAAAGGACGGGTGTTCGGATGCCGAAAACCCCTGGTCCGTTCGGGAGTGGACCAGGGGTTACGGCTCCTACTGCCTGAATTTCGTAACGGTCACCCGCGGCCGAAGCTCAGGCCAACGGTCAATCTCCGTCCAGCCCGTCACCCCGCCGCCGACGCCGCCGACGCCGCCGTCGCGTCGCACGCCTGCCCGCGCAGGCCCCGCGCCAGGTCGTCCCGTGCCTCCAGGACCAGTCGGCGCAGGGCGGGCGCCGCGTCCTCGTGGGCCGTCAGCCAGGCGTCCGTCGCGGCCAGGGTCGCCTGCCCGTCCTGGGGGAACGCCGGGAACAGGCCGCTGACGACGTGCATGGCGATCTGGATCGAGCGGTCGCTCCAGATCTGCTCCAGCATCCCGAAGTACCGGTCCGCGTACGGCGCCAGCAGCTCCCGTTGCGTCGGCTGGACGAAGCCCGCGATCGTCGCCTCCACGAGTGCGTTGGAGAGGGCGTCGGACTCCACGACCTGCGCCCACGCCTGCGCCTTGACCGCCGCCGAGGGGCGGGCGGCGAGGCAGCGGACCTGGTGGCGCTTGCCGGAGGCGGTGTCGTCGCGGGTCAGCTCGGCGGCCAGGGTCGATGCGTCCGCGGCGCCGTGCGCGGTCAGCGGCTCCAGGAACGACCAGCGCAGCTCCTGGTCCACCTCCAGGCCGTCGATCTTCTCCGTGCCCTCCAGCAGCGCCTTCAGCAGACCGAAGTCCGCCTCCGTCGACGCCGCCGTGGCGAAGAACCGGGCCCACGCCAGCTGGTGCTCGCTGCCCGGCTCGGCCGCCCGCAGCTCGCGCAGGGCGCCCTCGGCGAGCAGCGGGGCGCCTACGGGACGCCACTCGGGGGCCGCGTAGTGCGTCAGTGCCGAGCTGGCCCAGGCGTGCAGCATCTGCAGGACGCCGATGTCGGACTCGCGGCCCGCGTGGCGCAGGACCAGGTCGATGAAGTCACGGGCCGGGAGCAGCGCGTCCCGCGTCATGTTCCACAGTGCCGACCAGCACAGGGCGCGGGCGAGCGGGTCGGTCATCGAGCCGAGGTGGGTCCGCAGGGCGGCGACGGAGGTCTCGTCGAAGCGGGTCTTGCAGTAGGTGAGGTCGTCGTCGTTGACCAGCACCAGGTCGGGGGCGTCGGTGCCCGTCAGCTCCGTGACGAGCGTGCGCGGGCCGTCCACGTCCACCTCGGCCCGCGCGTACCGCTCCAGCGGCCCGCCGTCCGACGCCCGGTACAGGCCCACCGCCACCCGGTGCGGGCGCAGCTCCGGGTGGGACTCCGCCGCCTCCTGGAGCACGGCGAGTTCGTCGACGCGGCCGTCCGCGGCCAGCAGGACCTGCGGGGTGAGGGAGTTGACGCCCGCCGTCTGGAGCCAGGAGCGGGCCCACGCCGTCATGTCCCGGCCGCTGGTCTCCTCCAGCACCGACAGCAGGTCACCGAGGCGCGTGTTGCCGTACGCGTGCCGCTTGAAGTAGCGGCGGGCGCCCTCCAGGAACGCGTCCTGACCGACGTACGCCACGAGCTGCTTGAGCACGGACGCGCCCTTGGCGTACGTGATGCCGTCGAAGTTGAGCTTGGCGTCCTGCAGGTCGCGGATGTCGGCGGTGACGGGGTGGGTGGAGGGGAGCTGGTCGGCGCGGTAGGCCCAGGACTTGCGGCGGTTGGCGAAGGTGATCCAGCCGTCGGTGAAGCGGGTCGCGCCGACGAGGGAGAAGGCGCCCATGAAGTCGGCGAAGGACTCCTTCAGCCACAGGTCGTCCCACCACTCCATGGTGACCAGGTCGCCGAACCACATGTGGGCCATCTCGTGCAGGATCACGTTGGCCCGCGCCTGGTAGGACGCCTGGGTGACCTTGCCCCGGAAGATGTACTCCTCGCGGAAGGTCACCAGGCCCGGGTTCTCCATCGCGCCGAGGTTGTACTCGGGCACGAAGGCCTGGTCGTACTTGCCGAAGGGGTACGGGTAGTCGAAGTGGTCGTGGAAGAAGTCCAGGCCCTGCCTGGTGACGAGGAACACGTCGTCGGCGTCGAAGTGCGGGGCGAGGCCCTTGCGGCACATCGCGCCGAGGGGGATGTCGAGGCGGGTGCCGTCGGCGAACTCGCGCGTGTAGGAGTCGGTGACGTAGTGGTAGGGGCCCGCGACGACGCAGGTGATGTACGTCGAGATCGGCTTGGTCTCCGCGAAGCGCCAGACGCCGTCCGCGCGCTGCCCGGCGCCGTTGCTCCACACCGTCCACTCCTCCGGCGCCCGCACCTCGAACCGGAAGGGCGCCTTCAGGTCGGGCTGCTCGAAGTTGGCGAAGACGCGGCGGGAGTCGGCGGGCTCGTACTGCGTGTAGAGGTAGACCTCGCCGTCCTCCGGGTCGACGAAGCGGTGCAGGCCCTCACCGGTGCGGGAGTAGGCGCACCGGGCGTCGACGGTGAGTTCGTTGTCGGCGGCCAGGTCCTCCAGGAGGATCCGGGAGCCGTCGAAGACCTCGGCGGGGTCCAGGTCGCGGCCGTTGAGGGAGACCGCGGTGACGCTGGGCGCGACCAGGTCGGCGAAGCTGGAGGCGCCCTGTTCGGCGCAGCGGAAGCGGATGGTCGTCACGGAGCGGAAGGTGCGCGGCCCGTCGCCGTCGTGGTCGCCGACCGCCGAGCGCAGGTCGAGGGACACCTCGTACCCGTCGACGGACAGCAGTGCGGCCCGCTCCCGGGCCTCGTCGCGGGACAGATTCTCACCGGGCACGGACGGTACTCCCTCAGTGGTGTTCAGCATGTGGACACTGCTGATCCTGCCATGCGCCACTGACACCGGTCAGTCGGGAATGACGGCGGCGACGTGCGGCGTTGCCGGGGAGGACCCTTCAGCGCCCCTTCCCCTCCCAAGGAGAGACATGTCGGACAAGACCCCCGTCGACTTCTGGTTTGACCCGTCGTGCCCGTGGGCGTGGATGACGTCCCGCTGGGTGCTGGAGGTGGAGAAGGTCCGCGACATCGAGGTGCGCTGGCACCTGATGAGCCTCGGCGTCCTCAACGAGGACAAGCTCGACGAACTCCCCGAGGGCTACCGCGAGTGGCTCGTCACCAAGGCGTGGGGCCCGGTGCGGGTCGTCATAGCGGCCCGGCAGGAGCACGGCCCCGAGGTGCTCGGCGACCTCTACACCGCGCTCGGCACCCGCATCCACAACCAGGGCGAGGGCCCGGAGAAGGAGACGGTCGCCGCCGCCCTGAAGGACGTCGGCCTGCCCGACTCCCTCATGGACCACTGGGACGACACCCCCTACGAGGCCGAGCTGCGCGCCTCCCACAAGGAGGGCATCGAGAAGGTCGGCCAGGACGTCGGCACCCCCGTCATCGCCGTCCCCGGCGCCGACGGCGAGCAGCTCGCCTTCTTCGGTCCCGTGGTCACCCCCGCCCCGAAGGGCGAGGAGGCCGCCAAGCTGTGGGACGGCACCCTGATGGTCGCCTCGATCCCGGGCTTCTACGAGATCAAGCGGACCCGTACCAAGGGGCCGGACTTCAGCAACCTCTGACCCACGGCCCCCGTCGCGGCGCCGCCGCCCGCGCGGCCGTGGCCGGGATACTGGGGAGCCATGAGTACGACCCTCCTGCTGGCCCGGCACGGGCAGTCCGTCTGGCACGCCGAGAACCGCTACGCCGGGGTGAGCGACATCGCCCTCACCGACACCGGGCGCGCCCAGGCGGAGGCGCTCGGGCGGTGGGCGGCTGCGCACGCGGTGGACGCCGTGTGGACGTCGCCGCTGTCCCGGGCGGTGGCGACGGCCGAGCCCGCCTGCCGGGCCCTCGGTATCGCCGCGCACCGGGACGCCGGGCTGCGGGAGTGCGACTTCGGGGCGGCGGAGGGCCGTACGCTCGCCGAGTTCGCGGCGGAGGAGCCGCGGCGGGCGGCGGCCTACCGGGTCGACCCGGTGGCGCACCCCTTCCCCGCCGCCGAGGACCCGCGGGCCGCCGCCAACCGGGGCGCGGAGGCGTTGCAGCGCATCACCGGCGCGCACCCCGGGGCGCGCGTCCTGGTCGTCTCGCACAACAGCCTGCTGCGGCTGGCGCTGTGCACGCTGCTGTCGGTGCCGCTGCGCGAGTACCGCCGGGTCTTCCCGGCGCTGCGCAACGGTGCGGTGAGCGAGCTGGTCATGGACGGCGGTACGGCGGGGCTGCTCAGCCTGAACGTGCCGTGCCGCTGACCGTCGTACGGTCCCTAGCCGTGCTCTCCCGTGACCGTCCGCCTCCGCTGCCAGGTGTAGCCGACCGTCGCCAGTACCAGCGTCATCGCGCCCGTCGAGCACAGCTGGACGCGGGTGTCGGGTTCGCGTGCCATCAGGACGAAGATGGCGGCCATCCCGGCCAGCGACACCCAGGTCAGCGCCGGGAACGCCCACATCCGCACCGTCAGCCGCCCGGGCGTCTCGCGCTCCAGACGGCGGCGCAGCCGCAGTTGGGAGACGGCGATGAAGATCCAGACGACGAGGATCACCGCGCCGATCATGTTCAGCAGCCAGGGGAACACGTCGTCCGGCCGCCAGTAGCTCAGCAGCACGCAGCCGAACCCGAAGACGGACGAGGCGAGGACGGCGTTCCGGGGGACCCCGGCGGAGACCCGGCCCAGCGCCCGCGGGCCCTGCTCGCGCCGCACCAGCGAGTAGGCGATGCGGGAGGCGCCGTAGATGTTGGCGTTCATCGCGCTCAGCAGGGCGACCAGCACCACCACGTTCATCAGCTGACCGGCGCCGGGGATGCCGATGTGGTCGAGGGCGGCCACGTACGGGCCCTTCTCCGCGACGTCCGGGGAGTCCCACGGGACCAGGGTGACGACGACCGCCATCGAGCCGACGTAGAACAGCGCGATGCGCCACATGGCGGTGCGGACGGCGCTGGCGACGCCCTTGACCGGGTTCTCCGACTCGGCCGCCGCGATGGTGACCGTCTCCAGGCCGCCGTAGGCGAAGACGGAGGCGAGCAGGCCGATGACGAGGCCCTCGCCGCCGTTGGGCAGGAGGTCGGTGAGGTTGGCCGTGCCGGGGGAGTCGGTGCCCGGCAGGGCGCCCGCGACGGCGAGGCCGCCGAGGACGAGGAACAGGCTGATCGCGCCGACCTTCAGGGCCGCGAACCAGAACTCGAACTCGCCGAAGTTCTTCACGGCGGCCAGGTTGGTGCCGCAGAACACCAGCATGAACAGCGCCACCCAGGCCCACTCGGGCGTGCCCGGCAGCCAGCCGCTGACGATCTTCGCGGCGCCGATGCCCTCCAGGCCGACCGCCGTGCACAGCAGCACCCAGAACGACCAGCCCGCGGTGAAGCCCGCCCAGGGGCCGATCGCCCGCTCGGCGTGCGCGGAGAACGAACCCGACGACGGGTACGCCGCCGACATCTCGCCCAGCATCCGCATCACCAGCATCACCAGCAGGCCGGAGAGGGCGTAGGCGACGACGATCGACGGACCGGCGGCGGCGATCCCCGCGCCGGAGCCGACGAACAGCCCGGCGCCGATGACGCCGCCGAGGGCGATCATCGACAGGTGGCGCTGCTTCAGACCGTGGGAGAGGGAGGGATCCGCGAGCGGACGGGACTCGTCGTGAGCCTCGGTGGGGGTGGTGCGGGACATGCGCGGCTCGTCCAGTACGTGAGTCGGTGCGATAGCAAAAACGTCCACAGTGTCCGGGGTCGAAGACCACGTAGACGGATGGCGACCACCATACGGACGTTTGCGGGACGCACGGTAGGACGTCGGTCACGCCGGTCGCCGGACAGGTCGTACCTCCAGCGGGCGTTGTGTGAAGCGCACCAAGTCGCCGGTCCAGCCTTTGTCGAGCGGTGACGGTGATCGGCGCGAGGGCGCCGGTATAGCGTCACGGTGTCCCGAGTGCCCCTCACCTCAGCGGAGTCCCCATGAGCACCGCCGCCGTTCCCGTCCGCACGGGACAGGTCCTCGCCGACCTGATCCCGGCCTCCCGTGTCCGTGACGTCGCGCTCGTCGTCGGCGGTGCCGCGCTGACCGGCGTCGCCGCGCAGATCGCCGTGCCGGTGCCGGGCTCGCCGGTGCCCGTGACCGGGCAGACCTTCGCCGCGCTGCTCGTCGGCACCGCCCTCGGCGCGGGCCGCGGCTTCCTCTCCCTCGCGCTGTACGCGCTGGTGGGCATGGCGGGCGTGCCGTGGTTCGCGGAGGGCGGCTCCGGTGCCGCCGCGCCGTCCTTCGGCTACGTCCTCGGCATGATCCTGGCGTCCACCCTCGTCGGCGCCCTCGCCCGCCGCGGCGCCGACCGCTCCGTGCTGCGGACGGCCGGGGCGATGCTGCTCGGCGAGGCGGTCATCTACGCCGTCGGCGTGCCCTACCTGGCCCTCGCCACCGGCATGGGCGCCTCCGCCGCCATCGCCGCGGGCCTGACGCCCTTCCTGCTCGGGGACGCCCTGAAGGCGGCCCTGGCGATGGGCGCCCTCCCGACCGCCTGGAAGCTCGCCGGCAGGCGCTGACGCGGGCGGGGGAACCCAGGGGAAGGGCCGGGGTGCGTGCGAGCACCCCGGCCCTTCCCCTGTCGCGTCCACCACAGCCCGGTCGCCGGTGCCGAGGAGCGGGCGGGTACCGCGTCACGAGGAGGTCGGGGACGGCTCAACGGTCCTGTGGTCCTGCGAGCCCCGGCGCCGCCCGCCGGGAACCCGCGTGTCACACTCGATGCCATGCGCGTGTATCTCGGCTCCGACCATGCGGGCTACGAACTCAAGAACCACCTCGTCGACTGGCTGAAGGCGGCGGGACACGAGCCCGTCGACTGCGGGCCGCACCTCTACGACGCCCAGGACGACTACCCGCCGTTCTGCCTGCGCGCCGCCGAGCGCACCGCCGCCGACAGCGACGCCCTCGGCATCGTCATCGGCGGTTCCGGCAACGGCGAGCAGATCGCCGCCAACAAGGTCAAGGGCGTCCGCGCGGCCCTGGCCTGGAGCGAGGAGACGGCGGCGCTGGGCCGCCAGCACAACAACGCCAACGTCATCGCGGTCGGCGCCCGGATGCACTCCCAGGACGAGGCGACGAAGTTCGTCGAGACGTTCCTGGACACCCCGTTCTCCGACGACGAGCGCCACGTCCGCCGTATCGACATGCTCGCCGCCTACGAGACCACCGGCGACCTCCCGCCGATCCCGCCCCACCACCCCCAGCAGTAGGCGGGGGACGGACGAGGACGAGGGGGGCGGACCCGTGCCGGAGGGGCACACCATCCACCGGCTGGCCCAGGACTACGCCGCCCGCTTCGGCACCGGCGGCCCGGTCCGGGTCAGCAGCCCCCAGGGCAAGTTCTCCGACGCCGCCGCCCTCCTCGACGGCTCACCGCTGACCGGTACCGAGGCCCACGGCAAGCACCTCTTCCTGGGCTTCGCCGAGTCCTGGGTCCACATCCACCTCGGCCTCTTCGGCAAGGTCGCCTTCGGCCCGGCCCCGGCACCGCCGCCCACCGACACCGTCCGGCTGCGCCTCGCCGACCAGGCGTCCTACGTCGACCTGCGCGGACCGACGACCTGCGCCCTGGTCACCGACGCCGAGAAGGACGCCGTCCACGCCCGCCTCGGCCCCGACCCGCTCCGCCCGGACGCCGACCCGGGCCTCGCCTACGCGCGGATACGCCGCAGCCGTACGACCATCGCCGCGCTGCTGATGGACCAGAAGGTCATCGCGGGCGTCGGCAACGTCTACCGCGCCGAGGTCCTCTTCCGGCACCGCGTCGACCCGTACCGCACCGGGCGGGACGTCACGCCCGC
The DNA here is from genome assembly GCF_040635175.1 of Streptomyces sp. NPDC006997. NCBI lineage: Bacteria > Bacillati > Actinomycetota > Actinomycetes > Kitasatosporales > Streptomycetaceae > Streptomyces > Streptomyces sp. NPDC006997. The sequence continues at coordinate 224,570 of NZ_JBEYHH010000009.1, read as the reverse complement.
CCAGTGGGACGCGATCTGGGCGGACCTCGTCGCGCTGATGCGGCAGGGCGTGCGCGACAACCGCATCGACACCGTCCGCCCGGAACACACCCCGGAGGCGATGGGCCGACCGCCGCGCGTCGACGACCACGGCGGCGAGGTCTACGTCTACCGCCGGGCCACCCTGCCCTGCCACGTCTGCGGCACGGAGATCCGCACCGCCGGCCTCGCCGCCCGCAACCTGTTCTGGTGCCCGGGGTGCCAAGGCGGCTGACCAGCCGTCAGAAGCCGTGCGGCAGCCACGGCGCCACCGCCGACCCGAACGCCACCGCCGCCTCCGCCAGCGCCCCCTGCCGCAACTCCCGCACCCGCCCGGCCGCCGCCAGCGAGGCCAGGCCCACCCCGCCGAGGTAGGCCGCGCCCAGCTCCCGCACCGTCAGGGCGAGGTCGGCCGGGTCCGTGGTGCGGGCGCAGGTCGCGCCCTTCGGGTCGCCGGACAGCCGCCAGCGGCCCGTGTTCCAGGGGCAGAAGGCGTCCTCGACCTCGAACACCACGTCCACCGGCGTCTGGTACGTCCGCGCCTCCAACGCCACGCCAATGTCCACGAGGCGCACGTGCAGGGAGTCCTTCAGCCGGGGCTGGCAGCGCCGGACGTCGGTCACCTGGTGCTGCCAGGCGTCGTCGACCGGGCGGGACCGCACGACCAGCGTCGTCGTCAGGTCCAGGTCGAACAGGAACCGCCACAGCGCCGCCTCCGACGCCGGGTCGAGACCCGTCAGCTCGGTCAGCAGCACCGTGCCGCTGTGCCCGCCGGGCCCCCAGCCGGGCCGGACCCGGAAGCGCGCGTACCCGGTGACCTCGCCGTCCCGCTCGGCCACCACACACTGCAACGGCGACGCCCCGTCCCGCTCGCTCTCCGGGTCCAGCAGCCCGAAGCGCTCCCAGTGCGGCTGCCGGGCCAGCATCCCGGGCCGTCCCGGTACCAGCCGCGCGTACACCGCCTCACACGCGTCGAGCACGTCGGCGGGCGCCGCGTACCGCAGCCGTACGTCATCGGTGCCGGGCGGCACGGACAGCCGGACGCGGGAGGTGTCGATCTCGGCGCCGACCGAGAACGTGCCCACGGCGTAGCCGAACCGGCCGTAGATGGCGGGCTCGGACGCGGTGAGCGCCGCCAGCGGCTCGCCCCAGGCCCGGACGTCGTCCAGCTGCCGCCGCATCATCGACGTCAGGACGCCGCGCCTGCGGTGCGTCCCGGCGACGCTCACCATCGTCACGCCCGCCGTGGGCACCGACGCGCCCCCGGGCACCGTCAGCCGGAACCGGAAGGCGCTCGCCGTACCGACGCACAGGTCACCGTCCCAGGCGCTGACGGAACGGTCGAACTGCGTGATGTCGCGCCACAGCCCCCGCTCCTCCGCCGACTCCGGCACCCCACCGAAGGCCCGGACCAGATTGTCGTACCAGATGTCCCATTCATCCTGCTGGAGGGTGCGCAGGTCGATCCGACCGGCCCGATCGGGGCCGGACGGTGTCGCGAAGTCAGAAGCCATAGGCCCATGCCTACCAGCGGGTCGCGGGAGGGGCGAGGGGATTTCTGCCGGGTGGCGGCGCGACGGCTCCGCGTGAAGTTCACTGTGAAGTCGGCCCCGGACGGGGGACAAGTGGGGCCTCCCGTGCCAAGGGGCTGGTCGGATGGATAGGGTCCCGAACTAATGGCAGCAGGACGAGAGCGGCGCGCGGCGGCCGAGACGTTCCCGGCCCGGTTGAGGATGAAGTGGCACCGGGCCCGCGTCGGCGTGCGCAGAAGCGCCGTGGACTACTTCCGTGGCGACGGCTCCGACTGGATCGCGCTGGCCGGACTGCTGATCACCATCCCGCTGATCGCCGTCGGCACGATGGCCAACTCGGTGTGGTGCTCACCGGCCGCGCTGGTCCTGCCGATCGTCGCGGGCGGGCTGCTGCTGCGCCCGGCCAGCCTGCTCGGGCTGTACGCGGCGGCGGCCACCGCGCTGATCGTGGAGTCGATACAACTCGGCCCGTACACCGAGGGCCCGTCCCGGGTGACGCCGGGCGTGGTGCTGGTGGTGGCGGCCTGCGGGTTCACGGGGCTGCTGATCGCGCAGTTCCGCAGCCGGGTCGGCGTGCCCTGGCGGCGCGGCGGCACCATGCTGTTCGACCTGCGTGAACGCATCCGGGTGCAGAGCAAGCTGCCCGGTCTGCCGCAGGGCTGGCACCGGGAGATGGCGCTGCGGCCCGCGGGAGGCCAGTCGTTCTCCGGTGACTTCGTCGTCGCGGCCCGTACGAACGGCGGGCGCACGCTTGAGGTCGTCCTCACGGACGTCTCCGGCAAGGGCATGGACGCGGGCTCCCGGGCGCTGCTGCTGTCCGGCGCGTTCGGCGGCCTCCTCGGCAGCCTGCCCCCGCACGCCTTCCTGCCCGCCGCCAACGGCTACCTGCTCCGCCAGGACTGGGAGGAGGGCTTCGCGACCTCCATCCACCTGGTCCTCGACCTGGACTCCGGCGACTACGAGCTGTACTCCGCGGGCCATCCGCCGGGGCTCCAGCTCAGCGCGGGCAGCGGTCGCTGGGAGGAGAAGGCCGCGGAGGGGCCGCTGCTCGGTGTGTACGAGGGCGCCCAGTTCGACCCCGTGAAGGGGTCGCTGCGCCCCGGAGACGTGTTGATGCTGTTCACGGACGGTCTGGTCGAAACCTCGGACCGCGACATCGTCGAGGGCATCGACCGTCTCACCGGCGAGGCCGACCGCTATGTCACCGGCGGCTTCCACGGCGCCGCCTGGCACCTCATCGAGGCGGTCGCCAAGGACGTCAACGACGACCGGGCCCTGCTGCTGATCTGCCGCGAGGGCCCCACCGCGACGGCGGCGGCAACGGCCGCGGCGGCGGCGGCCAGGGCGGCGGCGGCCGGAGCGGACGGGCTGCGGTGACGGCGGGGGAGGGGCAGGGGTACGCGGTGCCGCTCGGACTCGCCGAGGTGGAGGCCCTCGCCCGTGCCGCGCACGCGGGGCAGACCGACAAGGCGGGCCGGCCCTACGCGGAGCACCTGCGGGCCGTCGCCGAGGGCGTCCGCACCCGGGGCGGCGACAGCGACCAGATCGCCGCCGCCTGGCTGCACGACGCCGTGGAGGACGACGCCCTGTCCGCGCGGTGGCTCGACGAGGCGCCCCTGAGCGGCCGTACGAAGGACATCGTGCTGGCGGTCACCAAACGGCCCGGCGAGCCCCCGGAGGCGTACGCGGGGCGCGTCCTCGCCACCCCGGGCGCCCTCCTGGTCAAACAGGCCGACCTCGCGCACAACGCCGACCCGGCGCGCCTCGCCCGCCTCGACGACGCCACCCGCGCCCGGCTCACCGAGAAGTACGCGCGGATGCACGCACTCCTCGGCCTGAACCAGGGGACATGAGGCGGTTCGCCCCGGTGGCTGGCTAGGCGCCGACGCTCTCGCGCACGTTCGCCTGCCCGCCGTCCTCGCTCCGCTTCCCGTCGCCGCCCTCGGCGGTGGTGGCGGGGGGCCGACGCCACGCCCACTCCATCCTCGGCTCCATGGAGAACCGGAACACACGGCGTACGGGCGCGGTGCAGAGCAGGGTGATGACGGTGACCGCGACCACGGTCACGAAGATCTCGCCGTACGGGCGGCGCAGCCAGGCGGCGTCATACCAGCCCGCGTACTCCGAGCCCCACAGCACGAAGCCGTGCAGCAGGAAGCCGTACAGGGTGCCCGCGCCGAGCGAGGTGAACCAGGTGTTGCGGCCCGGCACCCAGGCGAAGAAGCAGGCGGTCAGCACCAGCGCGGCGCCGAACATGACGAGCGTCATCAGCGGCCCGGTCCACCACTGGTGGTCCATGGCCTGGGCGGCGTCACGGTGGTACACCCACCGGGTGTCGAACCGGGGCGTCGCCCACCAGACGACCGCCGCCGCGCCCAGGAACACCGGGACGGCCGCGATCCGCATCGCCCGTCGGCGGACCCACTGGAAGTGCTCGGGCTTCAGCATGAGACCGAGGACGAAGAACGGCAGGAACTGGAAGACCCGCTGCATGTCCAGGTCCTCGCCGATCCTCGGGCTGACGGACGCCAGCATCGCGAGGACGAGGGCCAGGGGCAGGGGGTAGCGCACCAGCTTCCACAGCGGGGTCGTCAGCCGCCACACGAACAGCGCGGCCAGGAACCAGACCAGGAAGAGCGGGTCCAGGAGGCTGATCGCCAGGTCCGGCTGGTCGCCGAAGTGCCGTCGGAACAGGGAGTAGGCGACCTCGTAGACGACGTACGGCACGACGAGCCCCGTGACCAGGCGCTTCAGCCGGTCCGGGCGCATGTCGAAGCTGCGCGAGAAGAAACCGGAGATAACGATGAACGCCGGCATGTGGAAGGCGTACACGAGGACGTACGCGGCATCCAGGGTTCGGCTCTCGTTCCGCAGAGGCGCCCAGGAATGGGCGACCGCGACCAGTACGATCGCGAGGTACTTTGCGTTGTCGAAGAAAGCGTCGCGCTGCCGGCCGGAAGTCGTCTTGGCGGGCCGTGAAGACGATGCAGCCTGAAACATTTGAGGCACCCTAGCGGCGGCTGTGACGATACGCAAAACCTCTCATTCCACGGTTGGACATTTCCAACTTCAGTCGAATATTCGCCTTTGCGGCTTTTGCCGTTGCCAACGAACCGTCACGCGCCGCATATGACGCGGCTGTTGGTGGCACGATGGTCTGGCGGGGGTGCCGGGGCTGCATCCTCGCCGGGAGAGCGGACCGACCGAGGGTGTGATCAGTTGTGGCCATTTCGCTGTCAGTGGTGCTGCTGTTGGCGATCATCATGGTGGTGTTGATCCGAGGCGGTTCGCTCAAGGCCGGCCCCGCGATCGTCGCCGTGCTCTTCGGCTTCTTCCTCGCCTCGACGGGCATGGCCGACGACATCCAACGCTTCCTCGACTCGATAGCGACGACCATCAACTCGATCCAGTTCTAGCCGCCGACGACCACTGGACCTCGTCGGCCGGCCGGGCCCGCGAAACGCCTCGGGCCCGGTTCCACGGAACCGGGCCCAAGGGCGAGACAGAGCGGGCGACGGGAATCGAACCCGCGTAGCCAGTTTGGAAGACTGGGGCTCTACCATTGAGCTACGCCCGCGCAGAAGCGCCGCAGGTCAGCCGACCGCGGCACCACAGGCATCGTAGCGGGTCGCGCCCCCTCGTCGCACACCCCGTTTCCCGCCGCCGCCGTGCGCGACCGTCCCGGTGGACCGGTCGGGTAATGCGGCGGCCGCACGGCCTGCGGGCATGTACCCTACGTGTCGCACCAGACGGGGTGTGGCGCAGCTTGGTAGCGCGTCCGCTTTGGGAGCGGAAGGCCGTGGGTTCAAATCCCGCCACCCCGACCAACCACCCTTTCCCTCGATCACCTCGGTGATCGCCTTTTGGGCGGGTCCGCCGCTGCGGCTACTATGCAAGCTGCGCGCCCGTGTCTCCGTGTGTCTCCGCAGTGAAAGTGAAGTCGCACAGTAGTCCTCCGGGCGACGACATCCGCCGGGCCGGTCTGGCTCCGGCAGAACCCGTGAAGTCAGCCACAAGGAGACCGAACCGTGAAGAGCGCCGTGGAGAACCTGAACCCGACCCGGGTTCGGCTCACTGTCGAGGTGCCCTTCGAGGAGCTCAAGGACAGCCTCGACGCGGCGTACAAGAAGATCAACCAGCAGGTCACGGTGAAGGGCTTCCGCAAGGGCAAGATCCCCGCCCGGGTCATCGACCAGCGGTTCGGCCGCGGCGCCGTGCTGGAGGAGGCCGTCAACGACGCGCTGCCGAAGTTCTACGAGCGCGCGGTGAACGAGGCCGAGGTCAGCGTTCTGGGCCAGCCCGAGGTCGACATCACCGAGCTGAAGGACGGCGACACGCTGAACTTCACCGCCGAGGTCGACATCCGCCCGACGATCGAGATCCCGGACTACTCCGGCATCGAGGTCGAGGTCGACGCGGTCGAGGTCACCGAGGAGGACGTCGACAAGTCCGTCGAGCAGCTCCGCGAGCGCTTCGCCTCGACCACCCCGGTCGAGCGTGCCGCCGAGGACGGCGACGTGATCACCCTCGACCTGGAGGCCAAGGTAGACGGCGAGGTCCTGGAGGACGGCGTCGCGAGCGGCGTCTCCTACACCATCGGCTCCGGCGAGCTGCTGGACGGCATCGACGACGCCGTGAAGGGCCTGGAGGCCGGTGGCGAGGCCACCTTCACCTCCGAGCTGAAGGGCGGCTCCGCGGCGGGCCGGGAGGCCGAGGTCACCGTCAAGGTCACCCAGGTCGCCCAGCGCGAACTGCCCGAGCTGGACGACGACTTCGCGCAGCTCGCCTCCGAGTTCGACACCCTGGAGGAGCTGAAGGCGGACAGCCGTGGGCGCCTCGAGAACATGAAGAAGTACGACCAGGCCACGCAGGCCCAGGAGCGCGTCCTGGAGAAGCTGCTCGAACTGGTCGAGGTGCCCGTCCCCGAGAAGCTGCTCGAGGACGAGGTCAACACCCGCAAGCACAACCTGGAGCACCACCAGCTCGGCCAGATGGGCCTGGACCTGGAGAAGTACCTGGAGCTCCAGGGCAAGACCGCCGAGGAGTTCGACGAGGAGACCCGCGAGGCCGCGGTCAAGGGCATCAAGACCCAGTTCGTCCTCGACGAGCTGGTCAAGGTGGAGAAGCTCAACGTCAACCAGGAGGAGCTGACCGAGCACCTCATGCGGCGCGCGGCCTCCTCCGGCATGTCCCCCGACCAGTTCGCGCAGGCCGTCGTCGAGCAGGGCCAGGTCCCGCTGCTCGTCGGCGAGGTCGCCCGCGGCAAGGCGCTGGCCGTCGTCGTCGAGGCCGCCACGGTCAAGGACACCAACGGCGAGGTCGTCGACCTGGACGACGAGGAGGACGAGGTCGAGAAGACCGAGTCCGCCACCGAGACGGTCGAGGCCGCCGAGGGCACCGCCGACCAGGCCGGGGCCGAGGCCGCCGAGCCCGAGGCCAAGCCCGAGGCCTGAGCCGTACGGCACCCCCGGTGATCCACGAGTGATCCACGACGGGCCCTGGGTACGTAGGTGACCCAGGGCCCGTCGCCGTCCCCGGCCACCACCACGGCGAGTGGGACCTCCGCCCACCCGGCGGAGCGACTACGCCCCCGGCGAACACCCCCCTTACCGGGATTCCCCGGGCGGGCCACGGCGTTAGGGTCCATGAATACGGCAGAAAGCAAGACGGCCCGACGGCCCGGCGCCGTCGCAAGACGAGCAGGTGGATACGTGACGAATCTGATGCCCTCCGCCGCCGGCGAGCCTTCCATCGGTGGTGGCCTCGGCGACCAGGTCTACAACCGGCTGCTCAACGAGCGGATCATCTTCCTCGGCCAGCAGGTCGACGACGATATCGCGAACAAGATCACCGCACAGCTGCTGCTCCTTGCCGCCGACCCGGACAAGGACATCTACCTCTACATCAACAGCCCCGGCGGCTCGATCACGGCCGGTATGGCGATCTACGACACCATGCAGTTCATCAAGAACGACGTGGTCACCATCGCCATGGGCCTCGCGGCCTCCATGGGCCAGTTCCTGCTCAGCGCGGGCACCCGCGGCAAGCGCTTCGCGCTGCCCAACGCCGAGATCCTGATCCACCAGCCCTCCGCGGGCCTGGCGGGCTCCGCCTCGGACATCAAGATCCACGCCGAGCGGCTGCTGCACACCAAGAAGCGCATGGCCGAACTGACCTCGCTGCACACCGGTCAGTCCGTCGAGCAGATCACCCGTGACTCCGACCGCGACCGCTGGTTCGACGCGTACGAGGCCAAGGAGTACGGGCTCATCGACGACGTGATCCCGACGGCCGCCGGTATGCCGGGCGGCGGCGGTACCGGGGCGGCCTCCTGAGGGCCGTAGCGGCCCCTTACAGGCCCCGGCAGACCCCACGCTCCCCCCGAGGAGCGACGGCCCCGGCCAAGCCCCCAGTCACCGCCCCAGCCCCTTTCCAGGAGACACCGTGAACCACTTCCCCGGCAGCGGCCTCTACGGCCGTGTGGACGCCGCGCAGGACATGAGCGCCCAGGGCCGCTACACCGGCCCCCAGGCCGAGTCCCGCTACGTCATCCCGCGCTTCGTCGAGCGCACCTCGCAGGGCATCCGCGAGTACGACCCGTACGCGAAGCTCTTCGAGGAGCGGGTGATCTTCCTCGGCGTCCAGATCGACGACGCCTCCGCCAACGACGTCATGGCGCAGCTGCTGTGCCTGGAGTCGATGGACCCCGACCGGGACATCTCGGTCTACATCAACAGCCCCGGTGGCTCCTTCACCGCGCTGACGGCGATCTACGACACGATGCAGTTCGTCAAGCCGGACATCCAGACGGTCTGCATGGGGCAGGCGGCCTCCGCCGCGGCCGTGCTGCTGGCCGCCGGCACGCCCGGCAAGCGGATGGCGCTGCCCAACGCGCGCGTGCTGATCCACCAGCCCTACAGCGAGACCGGCCGCGGCCAGGTCTCGGACCTGGAGATCGCCGCCAACGAGATCCTGCGGATGCGCTCGCAGCTGGAGGAGATGCTGTCCAAGCACTCCACCACGCCGATCGAGAAGATCCGCGAGGACATCGAGCGCGACAAGATCCTCACCGCTGAGGACGCCCTGGAGTACGGTCTGATCGACCAGATCATCTCCACCCGGAAGATGAACAACGCTGACGTCCGCTGACGCGGATCCGGTAGCGTCTGCCGCCCCTTGGTACGGCTCTGGCACGGTCCACGTCAAAGTGAACCGTGCCAAGGGGGGCCCGAACGGGGGGCTCGGCAAGGTACCGTCGGACATAAGGCAGCACCAGGAGCCGCTGGACTCAGGCGTCCAGGCGCTCCCAGGCGAAGGGGAAGCACACCGTGGCACGCATCGGTGACGGCGGCGATCTGCTCAAGTGCTCGTTCTGCGGCAAGAGCCAGAAGCAGGTCAAGAAGCTCATCGCAGGTCCCGGTGTGTACATCTGCGACGAGTGCATCGATCTCTGCAACGAGATCATCGAGGAAGAACTGGCGGAGTCCAGCGAGGTCCGCTGGGAGGAACTGCCCAAGCCCCGGGAGATCTACGAGTTCCTGGAGGGGTACGTCGTCGGGCAGGAGCCCGCGAAGAAGGCCCTGTCCGTGGCGGTCTACAACCACTACAAGCGGGTCCAGGCGGGGGAGAACGGCGGCGCGCAGGGCCGTGACGACGCCATCGAGCTGGCGAAGTCCAACATCCTGCTGCTCGGCCCCACGGGTTCCGGCAAGACCCTCCTCGCGCAGACCCTGGCCCGCATGTTGAACGTCCCGTTCGCGATCGCCGACGCCACCGCGCTCACCGAGGCGGGGTACGTGGGCGAGGACGTCGAGAACATCCTGCTCAAGCTGATCCAGGCCGCTGACTACGACGTCAAGAAGGCCGAGACCGGGATCATCTACATCGACGAGATCGACAAGGTCGCGCGGAAGAGCGAGAACCCCTCCATCACGCGTGACGTCTCCGGCGAGGGCGTGCAGCAGGCCCTGCTGAAGATCCTGGAGGGCACCACGGCCTCGGTGCCGCCGCAGGGCGGGCGCAAGCACCCGCACCAGGAGTTCATCCAGATCGACACGACGAACGTGCTGTTCATCGTGGGCGGCGCCTTCGCGGGCCTGGAGAAGATCATCGAGTCCCGGGCGGGCGCGAAGGGCATCGGCTTCGGCGCCACCATCCGCTCCAAGCGGGAGCTGGAGTCCAAGGACCAGTTCGAGAACATCATGCCGGAGGACCTGGTCAAGTTCGGGATGATCCCCGAGTTCATCGGCCGTCTGCCTGTCATCACCTCCGTGCACAACCTCGACCGCGAGGCGCTGCTCCAGATCCTCGTCGAGCCGCGTAACGCGCTGGTGAAGCAGTACCAGCGGCTGTTCGAACTCGACGGTGTGGAGCTGGACTTCGAGCGGGAGGCGCTGGAGGCCATCGCCGACCAGGCCATCCTCCGCCAGACCGGCGCCCGCGGTCTGCGCGCCATCATGGAGGAGGTGCTGATGTCGGTGATGTACGAGGTGCCGTCCCGCAAGGACGTCGCCCGCGTCGTCATCACCGCCGACGTCGTCCACTCCCACGTCAACCCGACGCTGATCCCGAGGGACGCGCGGGGGCGGGGCAACGGCGAGCAGAAGTCGGCGTAGCCGTCGTACACATGGGGAGGGGCCCCGGCCAACCGGCCGGGGCCCCTTCGCCGTTACGGGCCGTCAGGACTCGACGCGGACTTCCTCGCGGAGCTTGGCGGTGATCTCCGCGGCGGCGGCCTGGTCCGACTTCTTCTCCGCGGCGATGTTCGCGAGGTCCATCGGCATCACCAGACCCAGCGTGCTGTAGTCACCCCACGCGCAGAAGGTCACGTACATCTCGCTCGGGCCACCGCTGGACGACGAGTCGTCGGTCGGCTCCATCTTGGCGTCCTGGCACTTCAGTACGGCGCCGTCGGCGTCGTCGTACGAGGTGGGATCGCCCTCGAAGGTGACCTTCATGTCGTCGTCCTCATCCTTCCCGGCCTCCTTCTCCATGTGGGCCAGGAAGGCGTCGACGACCGCCTCGGGGTCCTCGATCTCGCCGTACACGCCGCCGAAGTTGAGCATCTTCTGCGACAGCGGGTTGTCCTCGTTGCCGGAGGTGTACTGGGCCTCGACGTCGGTGGGGTTCTTCACTCCCCACTTCTCGGCGTCCTTGACGTCGCTCTCCGTCATGCCGTCGCCGTCGCTCTCGCCCTTCTTGTACTCGCCGTCGAGGACGGTGGCGGGCGTCGTCAGCTTGTGCGGGCCGTCGTCGGCGACGGAGCCGCTGCCGTCGCTGCCGCCGATGACGAAGTACGCGCCGACCGCGATCGCCGCGACGACGGCGACCGCGCCGATGACGATGCCGGTCTTCTTCTTGCCGCCGCCGGGCGCCGGGGGCTGCGGAACACCGTACGGCTGCTGCCCGTAGGGCTGCTGGGGCTGCTGGCCGTACGGGGGCTGCTGCGGGGGCACGCCGGGCTGGCCGGGCTGCTGCGGGTAGCCGTAGCCGGGCTGCGGCTGGGCGGGCGGCTGCTGGGGGTAGCCGTAGCCGGGCTGGGGGGCCTGCGGCTGCTGACCGTAGGGACCCGGCTGACCGTACGGCCCGGGCTGCTGGGGCTGCCCGCCGTACGGGCCCGGCTGGTTGTGACTCATTACTGGGTTCCCCTCCAGATGCTTAAGTGTTCCTGACATCCTGGCCCAGCCCGGACCCCCACACCGCACCGGGGTGCCAGCCGTTACAAAGGAATCGCGTTTCGGGACCGCGTGGTGACACCCCTAAACTGGGCTCGTGACCGAGAACACTCAGCAGCAGCAACCAGCGCCCACCACCGAACTGCCGACCCAGTACGCGCCGGCCGAGGTAGAGGGGGCGCTGTACGAGCGCTGGGTAGAACGCGGTTACTTCGAGGCGGACGAGAAGAGCGACAAGCCGCCCTACACCATCGTCATCCCGCCGCCGAACGTCACCGGCAGCCTGCACCTCGGGCACGCCTTCGAGCACACCCTCATCGACGCCCTGACCCGCCGCAAGCGGATGCAGGGCCACGAGACGCTGTGGCAGCCCGGCATGGACCACGCGGGCATCGCCACGCAGAACGTCGTCGAGCGGGAGCTGGGCAAGGAGGGCAAGTCCCGGCACGACCTCGGCCGGGAGGCGTTCGTCGAGCGTGTCTGGCGGTGGAAGGCCGAGTCCGGCGGGCAGATCTCCGGGCAGATGCGCCGCCTCGGCGACGGCGTCGCCTGGTCGCGTGAGCGCTTCACGATGGACGAGGGCCTGTCCCAGGCCGTCCAGACCATCTTCAAGCGGCTCTACGACGACGAGCTGATCTACCGCGCCGAGCGCATCATCAACTGGTGCCCCCGCTGTCTCACCGCGATCTCCGACATCGAGGTCGAGTACCAGGACGACGACGGCGAGCTGGTCTCCATGAAGTACGGGGAGGGCGAGGACACCGTCGTCGTCGCCACCACCCGCGCGGAGACGATGCTCGGTGACACCGCCGTCGCCGTCCACCCCGACGACGAGCGCTACCGGCACCTGATCGGCAAGCAGATCAGGCTGCCGCTGACCGACCGCTCCATCCCGGTCGTCGCGGACACCCACGTCGACCCCGAGTTCGGCACGGGTGCCGTCAAGGTCACCCCGGCGCACGACCCGAACGACTTCGAGATCGGCCAGCGCCACGGCCTGCCCGCCATCACCGTGATGGACGAGCACGCCGTCATCACCGTCCACGGCCCCTTCCAGGGCCTGGACCGCTTCGAGGCCCGCTCCGCGATCGTCGCCGCGCTGCGCGCCGAGGGCCGGATCGTCGCCGAGAAGCGGCCCTACGTCCACTCGGTCGGCCACTGCTCGCGCTGCAAGACCACCGTCGAGCCGCGGCTTTCCATGCAGTGGTGGGTCAAGGTCGGCCCGCTGGCGAAGGCCGCCGGTGACGCCGTCCGCGACGGCAGGGTCAGGATCCACCCGCAGGAGATGGAGAAGCGGTACTTCGACTGGGTCGACAACCTCCACGACTGGTGCATCTCCCGCCAGCTGTGGTGGGGCCACCGCATCCCCGTCTGGTACGGCCCGGACGGCGAGGTCGTCTGCGTCGGCCCCGGCGAGCAGCCGCCGAGCGGCGAGGGCTGGCGGCAGGACTCCGACGTCCTCGACACCTGGTTCTCGTCCGGCCTGTGGCCCTTCTCCACCCTCGGCTGGCCGGAGCGGACCGAGTCGCTCGCGAAGTTCTACCCGAACTCCGTCCTGGTCACCGGCTACGACATCCTCTTCTTCTGGGTCGCCCGGATGATGATGTTCGGCCTCTACGCGATGGACGGCACCCCGCCGTTCCACACCATCGCCCTGCACGGCATGGTCCGTGACCAGAACGGCAAGAAGATGTCGAAGTCCTTCGGGAACGTCGTCGACCCGCTGGACTGGATGGACAAGTACGGCTCCGACGCCCTGCGCTTCACCCTGGCGCGCGGCGCCAACCCGGGCGTGGACGTCCCGATCGGCGAGGACTGGGTCCAGGGCTCCCGGAACTTCGCCAACAAGATCTGGAACGCCACCCGGTTCGCCCTGATGAACGGCGCCACGGTGGAGGGCCCGCTGCCGGACGCCTCCGCGATGTCGTCGACGGACCGCTGGATCCTCTCCCGGCTGAACTCGGTGGTCGCCGAGGTCGACGCGTTCTACGAGGACTACCAGTTCGCGAAGGTCTCCGACGCCCTGTTCCACTTCGCGTGGGACGAGGTCTTCGACTGGTACGTGGAGCTGTCCAAGACCACCTTCCAGGCGGGCGGCGCGGCGGCCGAGGTCAGCAAGCGCGTCCTCGGCGAGGTCCTCGACGTCACGCTGCGGCTGCTGCACCCGGTCGTCCCGTTCGTCACGGAGACCCTGTGGACGACGCTGACCGGCGGTGAGTCGCTGGTCATCGCCGACTGGCCGGGCGACTCCGGGTTCCGCGACGCCGCCGCCGAGCGGGAGATCGCCGACCTCCAGTCGGTGATCACCGAGGTCCGCCGCTTCCGCGCCGACCAGGGCCTCCAGCCCGGCCAGCGGGTCCCGGCCCGCCTCACGCTGGACGGCACGCCGTTCGCCGCGCACGAGGCCGCCATCCGGCAGCTCCTGCGGCTCCAGCCGGAGGGCGACGCCTTCGCGGCGACGGCCACCCTGCCGGTCGCCGGGGCGACGGTCGCGCTGGACCTGTCCGGCACGATCGACGTGGCGGCGGAACGCAAGCGGCTCGCCAAGGACCTCGCCGCCGCCGAGAAGGAGCAGGCCCAGGCCGCGGCCAAGCTCGGCAACGAGGCGTTCCTGGCGAAGGCACCGGACAACGTCGTGGACAAGATCCGGGGCCGCCTGTCCAAGGCGGAGGAGGACATCGCCCGCATCTCCGCCCAGCTGGAGAAGCTGCCGCAGGCGTAGCGGTCCGTACGGCTGGGAGGGCCCCGGTGCTGGGAGGCGCCGGGGCCCTCACGTGCTCAAGGGGCGCGGGGTTGTGTCAACGTGCTCCGCCGCGTGGGCGCGACAAGCCACGACGACGCCGCACTCACCCGACGACACAAGCCACCCCCACCCGATGTCACCCCCGCTCCGTAGACTGGCCCCGTGACCGACCAGAACGAGCCCGACCCCCTCGACTCCTTCGAAGACATCATCGAGGCCGAAACCCAGCGCGACCCCGACCTCGCCGTGATCGAGGCCGGCAGCCGCACCCTCCGCACCCAGGGCGGCCCCCCGGAGTCCGACGTGCCCGCGCGCCCGGAGGACCCCGAGGTCGACCAGGCCCTGCGCGAGGTGGAGGCCGAGCTGGCGACCCGCTGGGGCGAGACCAAGCTGGAGCCGTCGGTCGGCAGGATCGCCGCGCTGATGGACGTCCTGGGCGACCCCCAGCGCACGTACCCGTCGATCCACATCACCGGCACCAACGGCAAGACCTCCACCGCCCGCATGGTCGAGGCGCTCCTCGGCGCCTTCGACCTGCGCACCGGCCGCTACACGTCCCCGCACGTGCAGTCGATCACCGAGCGGATCAGCCTGGACGGCGCGCCGATCAGCGCCGAGCGGTTCGTGGAGACGTACCGGGACGTCAGGCCGTACGTCGAGATGGTCGACGCCCAGCAGGACTACCGGCTGTCGTTCTTCGAGGTGCTGACGGGGATGGCGTACGCCGCCTTCGCGGACGCGCCGGTGGACGTGGCCGTGGTGGAGGTCGGCATGGGCGGCAGCTGGGACGCCACCAACGTGATCGACGGTGACGTGGCCGTGGTGACGCCGATCGACCTCGACCACACCGACCGGCTCGGGTCCACGCCCGGGGAGATCGCCGCGGAGAAGGCGGGCATCGTCAAGCAGGGCGCGACGGTGATCCTGGCGCAGCAGCCGGTGGACGCGGCGCAGGTGCTGCTGAAGCGGGCTGTCGAGGTGGACGCCACGGTGGCCCGGGAGGGCCTGGAGTTCGGGGTCGTGGACCGGCAGGTCGCGGTCGGCGGGCAGCTGCTGACGCTGCGCGGGCTCGGCGGTGAGTACACCGAGGTGTACCTGCCGCTGCATGGAGCGCACCAGGCGCACAACGCGGCCGTCGCGCTGGCCGCCGTGGAGGCGTTCTTCGGGGTGGGCGCGCAGCGCGCCGAGCCGCTGGACGTCGACACGGTGCGCAAGGCGTTCGCCGCGGTGGCGTCGCCGGGCCGCCTGGAGGTCGTACGGCGGTCACCCACGGTCGTGCTGGACGCGGCGCACAACCCGGCGGGCGCGCGGGCGGTGGCCGAGGCGATCGGGGAGGCGTTCCAGTTCAGCCGACTGATCGGGGTGGTCGGCGCGAGCGGGGACAAGGACGTGCGGGGGCTGCTGGAGGCGTTCGAGCCGGTGTTCGCGGAGATCGTGGTGACGCAGAACTCCAGTCACCGCGCGATGGACGCGGACGAGCTGGCGGCGGTCGCGGTGGAGGTGTTCGGGGACGAGCGGGTGCAGGTCGAGCCGCGGTTGCCGGACGCGTTGGAGGAGGCGATCACGCTCGCGGAGGAAGAGGGCGAGTTCGCGGGCGGCGGTGTGCTGGTCACCGGTTCCGTCATCACGGTCGGCGAGGCCCGGCTGCTTCTGGGGAGGGGCTGATTTCTGATGCGTACGCTCTGTTCTGGGACGTTGATCGCGGAGTTCCTCATCATCGGCTTCGCCGGTCTGGTGGCGATGAAGGACGACGACCTGTCCACGGGCACGGTGTGGGCGGTGTGCGGCGCCGGGATGCTGCTCAGCCTGCTGCTCTGCGGGCTGCTCACCCGGCCGGGCGGGGTCGCCCTGGGCTGGGTGCTCCAGGTGGGGCTCGTCGCCTCCGGGTTCTTCGTGCCGATGATGTTCGTGGTGGGCGTGCTGTTCGCGGGCCTGTGGTGGTCCTCGGTGCACTTCGGGCGGAAGGTGGACGAGGCGAAGGCGAGATTCGCGGCGGCCACCGAGGCGGACCAGCCCGACGCGGTGTGAGGCCCGTCAGGTCGGCGGCCGACGCGCGGCGTGGGGTCCAGACCGATGCCGACGCGCGGCGTGGGCCGTCAGCCTGACGCTGCGTAACGGGTGGGGGGACACGCCCGGTAATCTTCGTCCTCCCGCACATCCTTTGATTCCAAGGAGCACCTCGTGACCCAGCGCACCCTCGTGCTGCTCAAGCCCGACGCCGTCCGGCGGGGCCTGACCGGCGAGATCATCAGCCGTATCGAGCGCAAGGCCGGCTGGCAGATCACCGCGCTGGAACTGCGCACCCTCGACCAGGACACGCTGGAGCAGCACTACGGCGAGCACAAGGGCAAGCCCTTCTACGAGCCCCTCGTCGGGTTCATGGCCTCCGGCCCCGTCGTCGCGCTGATCGTCGAGGGTGAGCGGGTCATCGAGGGCGTGCGGCAACTCGCCGGTCCCACCGACCCGATCGCCGCGCAGCCCGGTTCCATCCGCGGTGACTACGGTGTGATCGTCCGCGAGAACCTGATCCACGCCTCCGACTCCGAGGAGTCCGCCGAGCGTGAGGTGAAGATCTTCTTCCCTGGCCGGGCGTAGCCCGGTAGCGTGACCGGAAGTCCCGGGAGCGGGCTCCCTCGTCCCGGGCTTCCCGGCATAGGCGAGGCGATCGAGGGAACGAGTGTCCCCGAACGCTCGTCTCCACAAGCGAACCCGCGGCGCATCTGCTGACAATGGCGAAGACCCTCCCGCAGTGTTCGGGAAGGCGCGTCTACGATGGAAGCCTTCACGTCACCGCACCCACCTCGCCAACCTGAAAAGCTCTCAAAAGCTCGTGGGAAGGCCAGACGAATCCTGATGGGGAACTCAATGTCGTTCATCGGCCGTGACATGGCTGTCGACCTCGGGACCGCCAACACGCTGGTGTACGTCAGGGGTCGCGGGATCGTACTCAACGAGCCGTCCGTCGTCGCGATCAACACCAACACCGGTGGCATCCTCGCGGTCGGCGCCGAAGCGAAGAAGATGATCGGGCGCACGCCCGGCAACATCGTTGCCGTACGTCCGCTGAAGGACGGTGTGATCGCCGACTTCGAGATCACCGAGCGGATGCTCCGCTACTTCATCCTGAAGATCCACAAGCGGCGGTATCTGGCTCGCCCGCGGGTCGTCGTCTGTGTGCCGTCGGGCATCACGGGCGTCGAGCGCCGCGCCGTCATCGAGGCGTCGTCCCAGGCTGGCGCCCGCCAGGTGCACATCATCGAGGAGCCCATGGCCGCGGCCATCGGCTCCGGCCTGCCGGTCCACGAGGCCACGGGCAACATGGTGGTGGACATCGGCGGCGGCACCACGGAGGTCGCGGTCATCTCCCTCGGCGGCATCGTCACCGCCCAGTCCATCCGGGTCGCGGGCGACGAACTGGACAACGCGATCATCCAGCACATCAAGAAGGAGTACTCGCTCCTGCTGGGTGAGCGCACGGCCGAGCAGATCAAGATCACGATCGGTTCGGCGTACGACCTCGACTCCGACGAGCACACCGAAATCCGTGGCCGGGACCTCGTCTCCGGCCTGCCCAAGACCGTCGTCATCTCCGCCGGGGAGGTGCGCAAGGCGATCGAGGAGCCGGTCAACGCCATCGTCGACGCGGTGAAGACGACCCTCGACAAGTGTCCGCCGGAACTGTCCGGCGACATCATGGACCGCGGCATCGTTCTGACCGGCGGCGGGGCGCTGCTGCGCGGGCTGGACGAGCGGCTGCGCCGGGAGACCGGTATGCCGATCCACATCGCCGAGGACCCGCTGGACAGCGTGGCGCTCGGTTCCGGCAAGTGTGTCGAGGAGTTCGAGGCGCTCCAGCAGGTGCTGGACGCCCAGCCGCGCAGATGACGTGAGTGGTCGATTCCGCCGTACGAGATGATCTCCTCTCGTGCGGCGGATCGTTGGTTCAGAGGCATAAGCTGCGACAGATCGATCTCCAGCTACCGCTTTATCTCGTTTCACTCCTGAATTCGATGAGGAAGGGCACGGCCGCCGCACGTGAGGGACACACGAGAGAGCCGGCTGCTTCTTGTGCTGCTGGTCGCCACCGCGTTCGCGCTGATCACGGTGGACATCCGCGGCGGGGAGGACTCACCGGTCGACGGTGCCCGGCAGGCCGCCGCCACCGTCTTCGGCCCGATCCAGGACGGGGTGTCGTCCGCGGTCGACCCGGTCGGGAACGCGGTCTCCGCGATCCGTGACTCCGGTGACCGGCACGACCGGCTCGCCGAACTGGAGCGGGAGAACGCCGAGCTGAAGGCGGAGCTCGGCAGCGACGACCGCAACCGCAGCAGGGCCAGGCAGCTCGACAGGATGCTGAAGACGGCGGGCGCGGGCCAGTACGGCATCAAGGGTGCCGAGGTCATCGCCATAGGGGCGGCGCAGGGCTTCTCCTGGACGATCACCATCGACGTCGGCGCCGACGACGGCATCCAGCGCGACATGACCGTCCTCAACGGGGACGGGCTGGTCGGCCGGGTCACCACCGTCGGACCGAGCACCGCCACCGTGCTGCTGGCCAGCGACCCGGACTTCACCGTCGGCACCCGGATGGAGAACAGCGACGAGCTGGGCTTCGCCTCCGGGCAGGGCGACCGTCCGCTGCGCGTGGAACTCCTCAACGGCAAGGCCGAGGTGAAGAAGGGCGACCGGCTGGTCACCTTCGGTTCGCAGGCCGACAGGCCGTTCGTGCCGGGCGTGCCGGTCGGTGTGGTGTCCCGCGTCGACCCGTCCGGCGGCGACCTGACGCGGACGCTGTACGTGACGCCGTACGTCGGTTTCAGCAAGCTCGACATCGTCGGCGTGGTCGTGCAGGCCCCCGCGAAGGACCCGCGCGACACGGTGCTGCCGCCCCGGCCGAAGCCCACTCCGACGCCGACCGTGACGGTGACGGTGACGCCGGGGGCGGAGAACGCCGAAGGTACCGAGGGCACCGGGGACACGGGGGCACCCGCCGACGGCGGGGTCCAGCAAGAGCAAGAGCAGTAAGGGGACTGTCACTCATGCGCGTCAACCGGATCCTGCTCGCCTCCGCGCTCGTCGTCGTCGCCCTGGTGCTCCAGGTGAGCGTCCTGGCCCGGCTCCACCTGCCGGGCGCCGTGCCCGACCTGCTGCTGCTCACCGTGCTGGGCCTCGCCCTGGTGTACGGCCATGTGGGGGGCGCCCTCGTCGGCTTCGGCGCCGGGCTGCTGATCGACCTGGCCCCGCCCGCCGACCACGCCGCCGGACGGTACGCGCTGGTGCTGTGCGTGGTCGGGTACCTCGCCGGGCTGGTCAGACCGGAGAACGGACGGCTGAAGTCGGCGACGGGTCCGATGGCCGTGGTCGTCGCCGCCGCCGTCGGTACGACCCTGCTGTACGCGGGTGTCGGCGCCCTCGTCGGTGACACCGCCGCCCGCCATGTGGGCCTCGGCGGCCTGCTGTTCACGGCCGCGCTGTACGACCTGCTGCTGGCGCCGTTCGTCGTCCCCGGGGTGATGGCGCTCGCCCGGCGCGCCGAGAACGACCCGCTGGAGGCCAACTCCGCGTCCAGCGCCTCCGACATCTCCTCCGGCTGGCTGTCCTCCGGGACCGGTCTGCGGATCGGCGCGCAGCGCGGCGGGCTCGGCGGGCTGAAGGTGAAGGCGGCACGGGCGCGGGTGGCGCGCGCCGGACGCATCAAGGGGGTCAAGCGGCTGTGAGGTCGGGGGAGTTCACCCGGACGGGTGAGGGCGGGCGGAACCCGGGCCCGCGGGTCGGTCGTTCCTCATTCGTACACACGCACACATCGCTCGCACGGCTTTCGGTCGCCTGTAGGTCCGGCCGCTCGTTCGCACTCTGAGAGGGGGAGGCACCGCAGTGACCAACATCCCCGAGACCGGTCGGACCCCACGGGTCCAGACCCGGCTCGTCATCGTCCAGATCCTCGTCCTCTCCCTGCTCGCCACCCTCGGCGGGCGGCTCTGGTACCTGCAGATCCGGGAGGGCGCCGCGTACGCCAAGGAGGCGTCCGGCAACCACGTCCAGCAGGTCGTCCAGCCCGCCGTCCGCGGCTCCATCCTGGACGCCCGCGGGGTGGCCCTCGCCGACAACGAGACCCGGTTGGTGGTCTCCGCCTCCCGTACCGCCCTGCTGAAGATGAAGGACGACGGCAAGGCCGTCCTCACCAAGCTCGCGGGCGTCCTCGGCATGGAGCCGAAGGAGGTCATGGAGAAGGTCCGGCTGTGCGACGCCGACACCCCGCAGCCCTGTTGGAACGGCTCGCCGTACCAGCCCATCCCCATCACCGACGAGGCCACCCCCAAGCAGGCCCTCCAGATCCGGGAGCGCGCCGAGGACTTCCCCGGCATCACCGCCGAACCGCAGGCCGTGCGCCGCTACGCGAACCCGGGCCAGGCCAACACCGCCCAGGTCCTCGGCTACCTCTCCCCGGTCACCGACGAGGAGATCAAGCAGGCGCAGGACACCGACTCGCCGTACCTGCGCTCCGACATGGTCGGCCGCAACGGCCTGGAGCGGCAGTACGACAGGGAACTGCGCGGCAAGGCGGGCGTCACCCGCTACGAGGTCGACAACCTCGGCCGGGTCATCGGCGAGGCCGAGGCCGACGACGCCCAGCCCGGCTCCAACCTGGTCACCAGCATCGACGCCCGCGTCCAGCGGGTCGCCGAGTACGAGCTGAACGAGGCGATGAAGACCGCCCGCAAGGAGTGGGACCGCAACACCAACGAGCGGTACAAGGCGGACGCGGGCGCCGTCGTCGTGATGGAGGCCAGGACCGGCCGGGTCGTCGCCATGGCGTCCAACCCGACCTACGACCCGAACGCGTGGGTGGGCGGCATCTCCGCCAAGGACTACAAGAAGCTCACCGGCAAGTCGTCCAACTACCCGCTGCTGAACCGCGCCATACAGGGTCAGGCGGCGCCCGGCTCCATCTTCAAGGTGGTCTCCTCGGCCGCCGCGGTACAGGCCGGGTACGACTTCGACGGCAGCTACGAGTGCTCCAGCTCCTACTCCGTCGGTGGTCAGGTCTTCAAGAACTTCGAGTCGCAGAACCACGGCGCGATCAGCCTGGGCCGCGCCCTGGAGGTCTCCTGCGACAC
This sequence comes from Streptomyces sp. NPDC006997, assembly GCF_040635175.1. Classification (NCBI taxonomy): domain Bacteria; kingdom Bacillati; phylum Actinomycetota; class Actinomycetes; order Kitasatosporales; family Streptomycetaceae; genus Streptomyces; species Streptomyces sp. NPDC006997. The sequence continues at coordinate 203,485 of NZ_JBEYHH010000009.1, read as the reverse complement.
CGTCTACTACCGGCTGGCGCACAGCGAGTGGCAGCGGGACGGCGGGATCAACCCCAAGAAGAAGCCCGGCGACTGGTTCTTCAAGACCGCCCACCAGTTCGGCCTCGGCAAGGAGACCGGCATCGACCTGCCCAACGAGGTCACCGGCCGCGTCCCCGACCGGCAGTGGAAGCAGGACTACTGGAAGGCCAACAAGGACGCCTGGTGCAAGACGGGCAAGAAGAACGGCGACTACGTCGAGCGGATCTCCTACGAGAACTGCCTCGAAGGCAACAAGATGCGCGCCGGTGACGAGATCAACTACTCCATCGGCCAGGGCGACACCCTGGTGACGCCGATCCAGATGGCCACCATCTACGCGGCGATCTCCAACGGCGGCACGCTCTACGACCCGACCGTGGGCAAGGCGGTCATCAGCCCCGACGGCAAGCAGGTCACCGAGATCAAGCCCGAGGCGCACGGCAAGCTGCCCATCGACAAGGCGACCCTCACCAAGATGGACGACGCCCTCGCGGGCGTGGCCACCCGGGGCACCGCGGCCTGGCGGTTCGGCGGCTGGCCGCAGGACGAGATCGAGATGCACGCCAAGACCGGTACGGCGGAGGTCTACGGCAAGCAGACGACGTCGTGGTTCGCCACCTACACCAAGGACTACGCGATCGTCATGACGATCTCCCAGGGCGGCACCGGCTCCGGTGCCTCAGGCCCGGCCGTCCGCAACATCTACGACGCGCTGTACGGCGTCGCCGACGACGGCACCATCAACAAGAAGAAGGCCCTCCTGCCCACCCCGCAGAAGAGCCTGCCGAAGATCAAGGCGGACGGTTCGATCGCCGCCCCGAAGATGTCCAAGGACCCGGCGAAGGACCAGCAGGCCTACCAGAAGGGCCCCGAGGCCCCGGCCCAGGAGCAGGTGGCGGCCACCGTCGAGCAGACCGGCACGGGCAACCGGCTCACCCGCAGGCGGCAGCGGCGCGGCAAGCGAAGGGCGGCAGCGGCATGACCGGCGCCAACAGCTTCCATGTCTCCGGCTACGGACCCGACCGCGCGGGCTGGACGCGGCTGTTCGCCCGTGACTCGCTGGCCCGCCGCCTCGACTGGCCGATACTGTTCGCGGCCATCGCCCTGTCCCTGATGGGCTCGGTCCTCGTCTACTCCGCGACCCGCAACCGTACGGAACTGAACCAGGGCGACCCGTACTACTTCTTCATCCGGCACCTGCTCAACACCGGTATCGGGTTCGCCCTGATGATCAGCACGGTCTGGCTCGGCCACCGCACCCTGCGCACGGCGGTGCCGATCCTGTACGGCATCTCGGTCTTCCTGATCCTGCTGGTGCTCACCCCGCTGGGCTCCACCGTCAACGGCGCGCACTCCTGGATCCAGCTCGCCGGCGGCTTCTCGCTCCAGCCCTCGGAGTTCGTGAAGGTCACGATCATCCTGGGGATGGCGATGCTGCTGGCGGCCCGGGTCGACGCGGGCGACAGACCCTACCCGGACCACCGGACGGTGCTCCAGGCCCTGGGGCTGGCCGCCGTGCCCATGCTGATCGTGATGCTGATGCCCGACCTCGGCTCGGTGATGGTCATGGTCATCATCGTGCTGGGAGTGCTGCTGGCATCCGGCGCCTCCAACCGGTGGGTCCTCGGGCTGATCGGCAGCGGCGCGCTCGGCGCCATCACCGTCTGGCAGCTCGGCATCCTCGACGAGTACCAGATCAACCGCTTCGCCGCCTTCGCCAACCCCGAGCTGGACCCGGCTGGCGTCGGCTACAACACCAACCAGGCCCGGATCGCCATCGGCTCCGGCGGGCTGACGGGCTCCGGGCTGTTCCAGGGCTCCCAGACCACCGGGCAGTTCGTGCCCGAGCAGCAGACCGACTTCGTCTTCACCGTCGCCGGTGAGGAACTGGGCTTCGTCGGCGGTGGACTGATCATCCTGCTGCTGGGCGTCGTGCTGTGGCGGGCCTGCCGGATCGCCCGGGAGACCACCGAGCTGTACGGCACGATCGTCGCCGCGGGGATCGTCGCCTGGTTCGCCTTCCAGGCGTTCGAGAACATCGGGATGACCCTCGGCATCATGCCGGTCACCGGCCTGCCCCTGCCGTTCGTGTCCTACGGAGGCTCGTCGATGTTCGCGACCTGGGTGGCGGTGGGGCTGTTGCAGTCGATCCGGGTGCAACGGCCGATGTCGGCGTAGCGTCACCGTGGCGGGGGAAGCGGTCGTTGGTCCGTGATTCAGCGGTAGTTGGCCCTGCCGCCGTGCTCCGTCTGCCACTAGATTCAGGTCATGGCGGAGACGAAACGCGAGATCGAACGCAAGTACGAATCCGACGAGAGTGGACTGCCCGACCTGACAGCAGTCGCCGGGGTCGCGGCGGTCCTGGACAAGGGCGTCGTGGAACTCGACGCCGTGTACTACGACACCGCCGACGAGCGCCTCGCCGCGGACTCGCTGACCCTGCGCCGCCGCACCGGCGGCTCCGACGCGGGCTGGCACCTGAAGTTCCCGGTCGGCCCCGGAGTGCGGGACGAGATCCAGGCCCCGCTCTCCGGCGCCCTGCCCCGCGCCCTCGCCGGGCTCGTCCGCTCCCGGGTGCGCGGCGCCGAACTGCTGCCCGTGGTCCGGCTGCGCTCCGCCCGGGACCTCCGCCACCTCGTCGACGCCGACGGCACGCTACTCGCCGAGGTCAGCGTGGACGCCGTACACGCGGAGCGGCTCGCCGGGGGAGCGGGCGCGGCGCAGTGGACCGAGATCGAGGTGGAGCTGGCCGACGGCGGCGACCCGGCGCTCCTGGACCAGGTGGAGAGACGTCTGCGCAAGGCGGGCGTACGGCCGTCGAAGTCGTCGTCCAAACTGGCCCGCGCCCTGAAGGCGACGGCACCGGGCAGGAAGCCGGGCAAGAAGAGCCGACGCGGGACGAAGAAGGGCCAGCCCGACGCCCCGGGCCCCGGCACCAGCGGTGAGCACGTCCTGGCCTATCTGCGGGCCCAGCGGGACGCCATCGTCGGGCTCGACCCCGCCGTGCGCCGGGACGTGTACGACTCGGTGCACGCCATGCGGGTCGCCACCCGGCGGGCACGCAGCGCCTTCCGCAGCTACGGCAGGATCCTGGACCGTACGGTCACCGACCCGGTGGGCGAGGAGCTGAAGTGGCTCGCGGGCGAGCTGGGCGCGGGCCGCGACCAGGAGGTCCTCACCGAGCGCCTGACGACCCTCCTCGCCGAACTGCCCCGCCCGCTGGTCACCGGCCCGGTCCGCACCCGGCTGCGCACCTGGTCGCACGCGCGCCGCTCCGGCTCCCGGCGCCGCATGACCGCCGTACTCGACGGCAGGCGCTATCTCGCCCTCCTCGACACCCTGGACGCGCTGCTCGCCGACCCGCCGCTGCTCAAGGCGGCCGGGGCCGCGCCGGAGAAGGCGGTCGCCAAGGCGGTCGACAAGGACTTCGCGGCCGTCTCCGCCCTCGTCGAGCGGGCCCTCGCCCTGCCGCCAGGACCGGACCGCGACCTGGCCCTGCACGAGGCCCGCAAGAAGGCCAAGCGCGCCCGGTACGCGGCGGAGGCGGCGACGCCCGCGCTGGGCGACCCGATGGCCGCCCTGACGAAGTCGATGAAGGCGCTCCAGGGACTGCTGGGCGACCACCAGGACAGCGTGATGTCCCGCGAGGCCCTGCGCGACCTGGCCGCCCAGGCCCACGCGGCGGGCGAGAACGCCTTCACCTACGGACTGCTCTACGGCAGGGAGGAGCAGCGGGCGGCGACCGCGGAGGCCGAGCTGCCGCGGCTGTGGACGGAGGTCGGAAGGCGTCGGAAAGGCTGACGTGCCGGGGCGCTCGCGGCCCGCGTTAGTCTTGAGGGTCACCCCTGTCAGCTCACGCGAAAGTCCCATGATGTCTGTCGAGCCAGCTGAGTCGGTGTTCCCGCAGCTTGAAGCTCTGCTCCCGCATGTGCAGAAGCCGATCCAGTACGTCGGTGGTGAACTCAACTCCACCGTCAAGCCCTGGGACGCGTGCGACGTGCGCTGGGCGCTCATGTACCCGGACGCGTACGAGGTGGGACTGCCCAACCAGGGCGTCATGATCCTCTACGAGGTCCTCAACGAGCGCGCGGGCGTCCTCGCCGAGCGCACCTACAGCGTCTGGCCGGACCTGGAGGCCCTGATGCGCGAGCACCAGGTCCCGCAGTTCACGGTCGACTCGCACCGTCCGGTGAAGGCGTTCGACGTGTTCGGCGTGAGCTTCTCCACCGAACTGGGCTACACCAACCTGCTCACGGCGCTCGACCTGTCCGGCATCCCGCTGGAGGCGAGGGACCGCGGCCTCGACGACCCGATCGTGCTGGCGGGCGGCCACGCGGCCTTCAACCCCGAGCCGATCGCGGACTTCATCGACTGCGCCGTGATCGGCGACGGCGAGCAGGCCGTGCTGGAGATCACCGACATCGTCCGCGCCTGGAAGGCGGAGGGCCGCCCCGGCGGCCGGGAGGAGGTCCTCCTCCGCCTCGCGAAGACCGGCGGCGTCTACGTCCCCGGCTTCTACGACGTCGAGTACCTCCCGGACGGCCGGATCGCCCGCGTCGTCCCGAACCGCTCCGGCGTCCCGTGGCGCGTCTCCAAGCACACCGTGATGGACCTCGACGAGTGGCCCTACCCCAAGCAGCCCCTGGTCCCCCTCGCCGAGACCGTCCACGAGCGCATGTCGGTGGAGATCTTCCGCGGCTGCACCCGCGGCTGCCGCTTCTGCCAGGCGGGCATGATCACCCGCCCGGTCCGTGAGCGCTCCATCACCGGCATCGGCGACATGGTGGAGAAGGGCCTGAAGGCGACGGGCTTCGAGGAGGTCGGCCTGCTGTCGCTCTCCTCCGCGGACCACTCCGAGATCGGCGACATCGCCAAGGGCCTCGCCGACCGCTACGAGGAGGACAAGGTCGGCCTGTCCCTGCCCTCCACCCGCGTCGACGCCTTCAACATCGACCTCGCCAACGAACTGACCCGCAACGGCCGCCGCTCCGGCCTCACCTTCGCCCCCGAGGGCGGCTCCGAACGCATCCGCAAGGTCATCAACAAGATGGTCTCGGAAGACGACCTGATCAGGACGGTCGCGACGGCCTACGGCAACGGCTGGCGCCAGGTGAAGCTGTACTTCATGTGCGGCCTGCCCACCGAGACCGACGACGACGTCCTGCAGATCGCCGACATGGCCACGCGGGTCATCGCCAAGGGCCGTGAGGTCTCCGGCTCCAACGACATCCGCTGCACGGTCTCCATCGGCGGCTTCGTCCCCAAGCCCCACACCCCCTTCCAGTGGTCGCCGCAACTCTCCGCCGAGGAGACCGACGCCCGCCTGGCCAAGCTCCGCGACAAGATCCGCGGCGACAAGAAGTACGGCCGCTCCATCGGCTTCCGCTACCACGACGGCAAGCCCGGCATCGTCGAGGGCCTGCTCTCCCGCGGTGACCGCCGCATCGGCGCCGTCATCCGCGCGGTCTACGAGGACGGCGGCCGTTTCGACGGCTGGCGCGAGCACTTCTCCTACGACCGCTGGATGGCCTGCGCCGACAAGGCCCTGGCCCCCCTCGGCGTCGACGTCGACTGGTACACCACCCGCGAGCGCTCCTACGAGGAGGTCCTCCCCTGGGACCACCTCGACTCCGGCCTCGACAAGGACTGGCTCTGGGAGGACTGGCAGGACGCCCTCGACGAGACGGAGGTCGAGGACTGCCGCTGGACCCCGTGCTTCGACTGCGGGGTGTGCCCTCAGATGGACACGGCCATACAAATCGGCCCCACCGGCAAGAAGCTGCTCCCGCTGACCGTGAAGAACGCGGGCTGATCCGGCGGGCTCAGTCGTCCCGCAGGCCCTCGGCCTCCCTGCCCCCCGCGGCGAGGAAGTCGAGGGCCTGCTGGCACAGGGTCGGGCCCACGGGGAGGTTGGCCTCCGTGCAGAGGCGCCGACCTCGGAAGGGCGTTCATGGTGGGGCCGTCCCTGGTGACCGTCTCGACCGGCACCCCGGCCGTGCCGGGATCGCGGCCCAGTCGCGCCCGCAGCTCCGTCAACGCCTGCTCGTCGCCCTTGGTCATCAGCCGGGTCCGCATTGCCCCCCGGTTCCTCCCCCGGGAAGTGCCTGCCAGGGTCGCTCAGGGGAAACGGGCGGTGGGGGATCGGTCTCGTGGGGAAGCGGGCGCGCGCGTCCGGGAGGTTCCCACCGGACCGGCGGGAACCTCCCGGGGCCGGGACACGTACTCTTGGTAGGAGTACGACCGCTCTCACGAAGGACAAGGACACTGGGCAAGCGACAGCCCGAAGGCCCGCCGCCCGCACCAGCGGTGCAGCGCATCCGACTGCGCTACACCAAGCGCGGCCGCCTCCGGTTCACCAGCCACCGCGACTTCCAGCGCGCCTTCGAGCGTGCGCTGCGCCGCGCCGAGGTGCCCATGGCGTACTCGGCGGGGTTCACCCCGCACCCGAAGGTGTCGTACGCCAATGCCGCACCCACCGGCACGGGCAGTGAGGCGGAGTACCTGGAGATCGCGCTCACCGAAGCGCGCGATCCCGAGCGGCTGCGCGCCCTCCTCGACGAGTCGATGCCCCCCGGGCTCGACGTGATCGAGGCGGTCGAGGCCCGCACCTCGGGCCTCGCGGACCGGCTGACGGCTTCCGTGTGGGAGCTGCGGCTGACCGGGGTCCCGGCCGAGGACGCCCGCCGAGCGGTGGACGCCTTCAACGCCGCCGGGACGGTCGAGGTCCAGCGCCGCACCAAGAACGGCGTCCGTACCTTCGACGCCCGCCCGGCCGTCGTCAGCCTGGAAAGTCACTCCATGGGCTCACCCGGCCCGGACAGCACGGAAACGCACAGTTCGCGGGCTGATAGGCCGAGCGACCAGCCCTGTGCGATACTGCGGCTGGTTGTTCGGCACGTGACGCCTGCCGTACGACCCGACGACGTCCTGTCCGGTCTCCGCGCCGTGGCCGACCTGGCGCCGCCGGTCCCCGCAGCGGTGACCAGGCTGGCGCAGGGGCTGTTCGATGAAGAGACCGGCACGGTGACCGACCCGCTCGCGCCCGACCGCGAGGCGGCGGAGGCCCTCTTCCCGATGGCCGCACCCGCTGCCGCCGCGAAGGCGCCCGGGTAAGGAAGGTCCCGCGTAAGGACGGACGTCGAAGCGCCGCCCTCGTATCCGGGAGCCACCTGGGTCGGGCAGCGCCACCGACCACAAGACTTTCGCCAGGCCGTTCGCAACACGGCGTACGGAACCGGCGAGACAGGACACAGAAAGCTCCCGAGTGGCGCTCGCGCCCCGGACGGCGGCACACGCGCAGCGCGCGAGCCGCGGACGTCACCGGCATACGCCGGACCAGGTGCGGCGCCCGGGAGCCTGACGGGAGAAACGCCCGGATGCTTGAACCGACCGAGCCCACTGAGGGTTCCGAACTGAACACCCCCAGCGACACCCTGCCGCCGCGCCGTCGGCGCCGTGCCGCGTCCCGCCCGGCGGGCCCGCCCGTCGCCTCCGCCGACGCCCCGGTGGAGACCGTCACCCCGGCCATACCGGCCGCGGAGGCCGCCGCGATCGCGGCGGACGAGACCGACGCTGCTGATGCGGCGGACGTGAGGGATGTGACGGACGTGGCTGAGGAGACCGAGGTCGCGGCCGAGGCCGAGGAGGCCCCGGTCACGGAGCCCGAGCCCGCGCCCGCCGCGCGTCCGCGTCGCCGGGCGACCCGGAAGGTGTCCGCGCCCGCCGGGGCCGTGGCGCCCGTGGAGGCCGCCGAGACCGTACTGCCCGCGGCCACCCCCGCCGACGACGCTCCCACCGAGACGGCGACCGCCGCGGAACCGGTGGCCGCGCAGGCGCCCGCCGAGGAGCCCGCGCCCCCGCGCACCCGCCGCCGCGCCACCCGCCGGGCGTCCGCGCCCGCCGGGGCGCCGGAGACCACGGACGCGACGGAGACGGTCGCGGCCGAGGTCGCGGAGGCTCCGGTGACGGAGCCCGAGGCCGCGCCCGCCGCGCGTCCGCGCCGCCGGGCGACCCGGAAGGCGTCCGCGCCTGCCAAGACCGCGCAGGTCACCGAGGCGCCTGAGGCAGCCGAGACGGCCGAGGCGGCGGTAACGGCTGAGAAGCCTGTTGCCGCTGAGAAGGCCGAAGCCCCCGCCCCCGCCGAAGAGGCCGCCCCGCGTCGCACGCGGCGTCGGGCCACCCGGCGCGCGACCGCCGCGGTGACCGGCACGGACGACGCCAGCGCCACCGCCGAGCCCGCGGCCACCGGCACCACGGCCGAGCAGACCGCGGCCGAGCCGACCACCAGCGAGGAGAAGCCCGTCACCGAGCCCGGCAGCCCCGACGAGCGGGCCACCGCGCCGCGGGCCGAGAGCGAGCAGGCGACCGTCTCCGAGGCGGCCGCCCCGCGCCGGGCCCGCCGCCGCAGCGTGCGCAAGGCCGCCACCGGTTTCGCCGAGCCCGCGCAGCCCACGGCGCAGACCCCCGCGGAGCCCGCCGCCGAGCCCGAGTCCTCGCGCCGCCCCGCGCGGCCCGCGGTCGCCGTGTTCCAGCCGCCGGTCTTCACCGAGCCGCAGTTCCAGTTCCAGACGCCGCAGCGGGCCGCCGCCGAAGCCGCCGCCGAGGCGGCGGGACAGCCCGCGACCGGAGCGGAACCGGAAACGGAGCCGGAGCCCGAGGTGGCGAAGACCGCCAAGACCACGAAGGCCACGAAGGCCAGGAAGACCGAGGAGACCGCCGAGGGCGCGGAAGCCGTGGAGGAGCAGACCCCCTCGCGCCGCCGTCGCCGGCGCCGCGGTGCCGCCGACGAGGCCGAGGCGCAGCCCGCCGAGACCGCCGTCGCGCCCGCCGCGGAGGAGGAGCCCGATGAGGTCGAGGAGTCCGCGGAGCACGCCGACGAGGACGACGGCGAGGAGACCGGCTCGCGCCGCCGCCGTCGCCGGGGCGGCCGTCGCCGTCGCCGGGGCGAGACCGGTGACGGCGCCGACGGCGAGGGCGAGGACACCGCCACCGAGCAGGCCGCGCGGGACGCCGAGGGCACCGCCGAGCAGGCCGAGGAAGACGCCGACGACGAGGACGCCGAGGGCCGTGGCGAGGACGCCGGGGGTTCCAGCTCCAGCACCCGCCGTCGCCGCCGTCGTCGCCGTCGCGCCGGTGACAGCTCCCCCGACGCCGAGCCGTCCGCCGACGACCCCGAGCGCACCGTCGTCAAGGTGCGTGAGCCGCGCAAGCAGGCCGAGCCGTCCGACGAGGTGCAGTCCATCAAGGGCTCCACGCGTCTGGAGGCGAAGAAGCAGCGCCGCCGCGAGGGCCGTGAGCAGGGCCGCCGCCGCGTGCCGATCATCACCGAGGCGGAGTTCCTGGCCCGCCGCGAGGCCGTCGAGCGCGTGATGGTCGTCCGCCAGTACGGCGACCGTACGCAGATCGGCGTCCTGGAGGACGGCGTGCTCGTCGAGCACTACGTCAACAAGGAGCAGGCGACGTCGTACGTCGGCAACGTGTACCTGGGCAAGGTGCAGAACGTGCTGCCGTCGATGGAGGCCGCCTTCATCGACATCGGCAAGGGCCGCAACGCCGTGCTCTACGCCGGTGAGGTGAACTTCGAGGCGCTCGGCATGGCGCACGGGCCGCGCCGTATCGAGTCCGCGCTGAAGTCCGGGCAGTCGGTCCTGGTGCAGGTCACCAAGGACCCGATCGGGCACAAGGGCGCCCGCCTGACCAGCCAGGTATCCCTCCCGGGCCGCTACCTCGTGTACGTGCCCGAGGGCTCGATGACCGGCATCAGCCGCAAGCTGCCCGACACCGAGCGGGCCCGGCTGAAGACGATCCTGAAGAAGATCGTCCCCGAGGACGCGGGCGTCATCGTGCGCACCGCCGCCGAGGGCGCCAGCGAGGACGAGCTGCGCCGCGACGTCGAGCGGCTCCAGGCGCAGTGGACGGAGATCCAGAAGAAGGCCAAGAGCGGCAACGCCCCGAGCCTGCTGTACGGCGAGCCGGACATGACGGTCCGCGTCGTGCGCGACATCTTCAACGAGGACTTCACCAAGGTCATCGTCAGCGGTGACGACGCCTGGTCGACCATCCACGGGTACGTCTCCCACGTGGCCCCCGACCTGGCCGAGCGGCTCAGCCGCTGGACCAGCGAGGTCGACGTCTTCGCCACGTACCGGATCGACGAGCAGCTCGCCAAGGCGCTGGACCGCAAGGTCTGGCTGCCCAGCGGCGGTTCGCTGGTGATCGACCGGACCGAGGCGATGGTCGTCATCGACGTCAACACCGGCAAGTTCACCGGTCAGGGCGGCAACCTGGAAGAGACCGTCACCAGGAACAACCTGGAGGCGGCCGAGGAGATCGTCCGCCAGCTGCGGCTGCGCGACCTCGGCGGCATCATCGTCATCGACTTCATCGACATGGTGCTGGAGTCCAACCGGGACCTCGTGCTGCGCCGCCTGCTGGAGTGCCTGGGCCGGGACCGTACGAAGCACCAGGTCGCCGAGGTGACCTCGCTGGGGCTGGTGCAGATGACCCGCAAGCGGGTCGGGCAGGGCCTGCTGGAGTCGTTCTCCGAGACCTGTGTCCACTGCAACGGCCGCGGTGTGATCGTGCACTTGGACCACGCCGCCGGTGCGGGCGGCGGGGGCGGCGGCAAGCGCAAGAAGCGGGCGCGGGCCGGTGCGGCCGAGCAGGAGCCCGCGGTCGCCGCCGAGATCTCCGCCGTGACGCCGGAGGAGGAGGCGGAGGCGGAGGCCGTCGAGGTCGCCGCCGAGATCGCGGAGCCGGTGGCGCTGCCCGCCCCCGAGTTCGCGCCGGACGAGGAGCTGTACAGCAGCGTCGCCGAGGCGGAGGCCGCGGTCTCGCGCGGGCGTTCGCGGCGCCGGGCGAGCCGCCGGGCGTCCGCTCCGGCCGGTGCGCCCAGGGCCGAGGAGGCCGTCGTCGTGGCGCCGACCGCGCAGGACGTCACCGTCGCCGAGGAGGTCGCGCGTCCGGTCACCCCGGAGGCCGCCGCCGAGGTGAAGTCCGAGCCGGCCGCCGTCGAGGACCCGGTCTTCGAGGGCCGTACGGTCGAGGAGGCCGCGCCCAAGGGCCGTACCCGGCGCCGGGCGACCCGCAGGGCGTCCGCCCCGGCCGGTTCGCCGACGGCGGCGGAGGCGGCCGTGGTGACGGTGACCGAGCCCGCGGCGTCCGCGCCGTCGGCCGAGGACACGCCGGTCACCCCGGAGCCCGAGGCTCCGGCCGAGCCCGCGGCGGAGAGCCCCGCGCCGCCCGCCCGTCCGCGCCGCCGCGCCGTGCGCAAGGCCACCGCGCCCACCGCCCCGGCGGAGGCGGCCGTCCTGGTCGTCCCCACGGAGACGGCGGAACCGGCCGCCGAGGCGTCCGAGGCCCCGGCAGCCCCCGAGGCCGCCGAGACCTCCGAGGCCGAGGCCCCCGAAGCCGAGGCCGCCGCCAAGAAGACGGCCCGCAAGACGGCGAAGAAGGCCACGGCGAAGAAGGCCGCCACGAAGAAGACCACGGCCAAGAAGACCGCCGCCAAGAAGACGGCGGCGAAGAAGACGACGGCCAAGAAGGCGGCGAAGACGACGAAGTCGGCGGCCAAGAAGACCACCGCGAAGAAGACCGTGGCGGCGGAGCAGACCCTGCCCTCCGTCTCGGCCTCCACTGACGAGGGCTGACGCGCGGGACGCCCCGGGTGTGCGGTCGGCGTGACCGGCCGCACACCCGGGGAGCCCGGCCCGGTTTGACCCCTTCGGCCGCCGCCCCGTAACCTTGACCGTCGGCATGTCCGTCCACAGAGACACGCCACATCCCCGTAAACCTCTTCCTCCCGGGCGTCCGGACTCCGGTGGGCCGGGAGAGGCTGTTCGCTTCGGTCGGGCGGCTGGACTGCGGGGGTGCCGTTCCCGAGCGAGAGAGTGAGATCCGCGTGTACGCCATCGTGCGCAGCGGTGGCCGCCAGCACAAGGTTGCTGTCGGTGACATCGTTGAGGTTGACAAGATTTCCACCGCCAAGGTTGGCGACACGGTCGAGCTCTCGACCCTGCTCGTTGTCGACGGCGACGCCGTGACCAGTGACCCGTGGGTGCTGGCCGGTATCAAGGTCCAGGCCGAGGTCGTGGACCACCACAAGGGCCAGAAGATCGACATTCTGCGCTACAAGAACAAGACCGGCTACCGCCGTCGTCAGGGCCACCGCCAGCAGTACACGGCGATCAAGGTCACTGAGATCCCCGCGGCTGCGAAGTAAGGGACTGAGGAGAGATGGCACACAAGAAGGGCGCATCGTCCACCCGCAACGGTCGTGACTCCAACGCTCAGCGCCTCGGCGTGAAGCGCTTCGGCGGTCAGGTCGTCAACGCGGGCGAGATCCTGGTCCGCCAGCGTGGCACCCACTTCCACCCGGGCTCCGGCGTCGGTCGCGGTGGCGACGACACGCTGTTCGCCCTCCAGGCCGGTGCGGTGGAGTTCGGCACCAGCCGCGGCCGCAAGGTCGTGAACATCGTCCCGGTCGCCTGAGCAGTCTGACCGGACACCAACGCGAGGCGGACCTCACTTCCCTCCGGGGAAGCGGGTCCGCCTTTCGCGTGTTACACCCAAGGCATTCACGCCAAGACATTGCGTACGTATCTGGAGGCACATCCCATGACCACCTTCGTGGACCGCGTCGAGCTGCACGTCGCCGCGGGTAGCGGGGGCCACGGCTGTGCCTCCGTCCACCGGGAGAAGTTCAAGCCGCTCGGCGGCCCGGACGGCGGCAACGGCGGCCGGGGCGGCGACGTCATCCTCACCGTCGACCAGTCGGTGACGACGCTCCTGGACTACCACCACTCCCCGCACCGCAAGGCCACCAACGGCAAGCCCGGCGAGGGCGGCCACCGCTCCGGCAAGGACGGCCAGGACCTGGTCCTGCCGGTGCCGGACGGCACCGTCGTGCTGGACAAGGCGGGCAACGTCCTCGCCGACCTGGTCGGCCACGGCACGTCGTTCGTCGCCGCGCAGGGCGGCCGGGGCGGCCTCGGCAACGCCGCGCTGGCCTCCGCCCGCCGCAAGGCGCCCGGGTTCGCGCTGCTCGGTGAGCCGGGGGACCTGCGGGACGTCGTACTGGAGCTGAAGACCGTCGCCGACGTGGCGCTGGTCGGCTACCCGAGCGCGGGCAAGTCGTCGCTGATCTCGGTGCTGAGCGCGGCCAAGCCGAAGATCGCCGACTACCCGTTCACCACGCTGGTGCCGAACCTGGGCGTCGTGACCGCGGGCTCCACCGTCTACACCATCGCCGACGTGCCCGGACTGATCCCCGGGGCCAGCCAGGGCAAGGGGCTCGGCCTCGAGTTCCTGCGCCACGTGGAGCGGTGCAGCGTGCTGGTGCACGTGCTGGACACGGCGACGCTGGAGTCCGAGCGCGACCCGGTCTCCGACCTCGACGTCATCGAGGAGGAGCTGCGGCAGTACGGCGGCCTGGACAACCGGCCGCGGCTGGTCGTGCTGAACAAGATCGACGTCCCGGACGGCAAGGACCTCGCCGAGATGGTGCGGCCGGACCTGGAGGCGCGCGGTTACCGCGTCTTCGAGGTGTCGGCGGTGGCGCACATGGGGCTGAAGGAGCTGTCGTACGCCCTCGCGGAGCTGGTCGGCGCGGCGCGTGCGGCGCGGCCCAAGGAGGAGGCGACGCGGATCGTCATCCGGCCCAAGGCCGTGGACGACGCGGGCTTCACCGTCGAACGCGAGGAGGACGGGCTGTTCCGGGTGCGCGGCGAGAAGCCGGAGCGCTGGGTGCGGCAGACCGACTTCAACAACGACGAGGCCGTGGGCTACCTCGCCGACCGGCTCAACCGCCTCGGGGTGGAGGAGCAGCTGGTGAAGGCGGGCGCGCGGGCCGGGGACGGGGTCGCGATCGGACCCGAGGACAACGCGGTCGTCTTCGACTGGGAGCCGACGGTGATGGCCGGGGCGGAGATGCTGGGCCGCCGCGGTGAGGACCACCGTCTGGAGGAGCAGCGTCCGGCGGCGCAGCGCCGCCGTGACCGGCAGGCCGAACGCGACGACGCGCAGCGCGAGTTCGACGACTTCGAGCCGTTCTGACGCGGACGGCCGGACCGGCGCGGTTCCCGGTCCTTCTCAGGCGGTACTCAGAGTGGTCTCCTACCATCCGGTGGCCATGGAGACAGACTGGACGGAAGACGAAGTCGGAGTGAACGGCGCGGGTGGCACCTCGCTGCCCGCCGTTCCCGCCCAGCCGAACCGTTCGGCCGCCCGGGTGGCCCCGCTGCCGCCAGGGACCCGGCTGGTGCACATAGGCCCCCACAAGACGGGCACCACCGCCATCCAGGGCGCCCTGTTCGCGGCCCGGGACCGGCTGCCGGAGCACGGTGTGGCGTTCCCGGCGGACAGCAGGCACCCGATGGGCGCGGTGCTGGCCGCCTGCGCCAGGCCCGGGATGCTGGGTGACGCCAAGCCCCGGGCGGCCCAGTGGACGCGGCTGCTGGAACAGGTACGGGCGACCGGCGCGCGCACGTCGGTGGTGAGCAGCGAGTTCTTCGCCGACGCCGAGGACGACGGGACCGTCGCGCGCATCGTCGGGGAACTCGGCGGGCGGGACCGGGTGCACGTGCTGGTCACCCTGCGCCCGCTGGCCAGGATCATGCCGTCGCAGTGGCAGCAGTACGTGCAGAACGGGCTGCGGATGGACTACGAGGCCTGGCTGGAACACATGCTGCGCAAGCCGCCCTACGACAGGCCCAACCCGAGTTTCTGGCGTCGGCACCGGCATGACCGGCTGGTCGAGCGGTGGGTGCGGGCGGTGGGCGCGGAGCGGGTGACGGTCGTGGTGGTCGACGACCGCGACCGCGATGGCCTGATGCGGACGTTCGAGGGGCTCCTCGGACTTCCGGAGCATTTCCTTCAGCCGACCATTGATACGGCGAACCGTTCCCTCGGTCTCGCCGAGGCCGAAATGCTCCGGTGTCTCAATGCGGAATTCCGCGCACACGAGCTGCCCGAGGAGCTGTATTCACGGCTTATCCGGTATGGGGCCGTCATGCACATGAAAAGTGTGTACGAGCCCACACCCGAGGACATGAAGATCTTCACACCGCGCTGGGCCGTCGAGGCCGCCGCGGGCATCGGCGCGGAGATGGCCGGGCGGATCAGCGCGACGGGCGCGCGGGTCGTCGGCGATGTCGCGCTGCTGTCCGAGGTGCCGGAACGGGGTGCTGAACGGCGCCCGGAGGGGGTGGCCAGGCTCGCGCCGGAGGCCGCCGCCCACGCGCTGTACGGGGCGCTGGCCGCGGTGGCGGCGACGCCCCCGCCGAAGCCGGTGGCCGCGCCGCGGCAGGCGCCCCGGTCGCGGAGCGTCCACCAGACGTCGTCGAAGGAGCTGGTCAGGGTGCTCGGGTACCGCTGCCTGAGGCGGCTGCGGCTGCGCTGAGCGGCTCCGCCGCCGTTTCGGGTGCCGGTGGCCTGTGGGGTCACTCACAGCGTTCGCGGCGGCCTCCCGCGAAGTCGACGTCAACCACCGTGGGTGGGAGGTGAATGGCAGGTTGCGCGCACATATGCGCTGGGGGGCACTCACCTTGCATGTCGGTAACCCGAAGTGGGACCATTTCCCCGTTCCCTGACGCCCCAAGGTAGGTCACCTGTGTCCCAGCACATAGCCAAGCCCCGTACCACCGCAGTGATCCTGGCCGGTGGCACCGGCCAGCGGGTGGGTCTGTCGATCCCCAAGCAGTTGCTGAAGATCGCCGGCAAGGCAGTCATCGAGCACACCCTGACCACCTTCGAGAAGGCCGACTCCATCGACGACGTCATCGTGCTGATGGCGCCGGGCTACGTGCCGGACATCGAGAAGATCGTCGCCAAGGCCGGGTTCCAGAAGGTCAGCAGGATCATCGAGGGCGGCGCCACCCGGAACGAGACCACCGAGCGGGCCATCAGCGCCCTGGGCGAGGGCCTGGCCGAGGGCGAGGACGTCAACGTCCTCTTCCACGACGCCGTACGGCCGCTGCTGTCGCAGCGCGTCATCGACGACTGCGTGGCGGCGCTGGAGCGCTACCAGGCGGTCGACGTGGCGATCCCGTCCGCGGACACGATCATCGTGACCCGCACCCACGGCGAGGACGGCGAGTTCATCACCGAGATCCCGGACCGCGCCCGGCTGCGCCGCGGCCAGACGCCGCAGGCGTTCAAGCTGTCCACGATCCGCCGCGCCTACCAGGTCGCGTCCGGCGACCCCAACTTCCAGGCCACGGACGACTGCTCCGTCGTCCTGAAGTACCTGCCGGACGTGCCGATCCACGTCGTCGCGGGCGACGAGTACAACATGAAGGTCACTCAGCCCGTCGACGTCTTCATCGCCGACAAGCTGTTCCAGCTCGCCTCGACCGCCACCCCCGAGCAGAACGGCGAGGAGGTCTACCGCGAACTCCTCACCGGCAAGACGCTCGTCGTCTTCGGCGGGTCCTACGGCATCGGCAAGGACATCGCCGAACTCGCCGAGTCCTACGGCGCGAAGGTCTACGCCCTGGGCCGCTCCACCACCGGCACCCACGTGGAGAACCCCGAGGAGGTCGACGACGCGCTGTCCAAGGCGTACGCGGAGACCGGCCGGATCGACTACGTCGTCAACACCGCGGGCGTGCTGCGCATCGGCAAGCTCGCGGAGACCGACAACGCCACCATCGAGGAGGCGCTGAAGGTCAACTACCTGGCCCCGGTGCAGATCGCTCGTTCGGCGTACAAGTACCTGGCGGAGACCAAGGGCCAGCTGCTGCTCTACACCTCCAGCAGCTACACCCGCGGGCGTGCCGAGTACAGCCTGTACTCCTCCACCAAGGCCGCCATGGTCAACCTGACCCAGGCGCTCTCCGACGAGTGGGCCGGGGACGGCATCCGCGTCAACTGCGTCAACCCCGAGCGCACCGCGACCCCGATGCGCACCAAGGCGTTCGGCCAGGAGCCCGCGGGCAGCCTGCTGTCCTCCGAGGCGGTGGCCCGTACCTCGCTCGACGTGCTGCTCTCCGAGCTGACCGGACACGTGATCGACGTCCGCCAGCAGGACCCGACCGCCAGCGCCAACAAGGCGTCCGGTTTCGAGCAGGCGCTGGCGCTGGTGCTCGACCGCCACGACGACGTGTAATAATCGCCGCAATAGAGCCTCGCCTTTCAGGCCTCTGTGGGTTCCCCGCCGCTCGGCGCCGGGGGTCCGCAGGGGCCTGAATCCGTCCTAAGCCGCATTTCTCATATTATTCACATCCTGAGCTTGCACCGTCACAAAGACTGGCATCCCCTCCAAGAGCAGGTTCTCCGTGATATCCACCGCTATTCGCGTCGCCCGGGTGGGCAGCGCGGCCGAGTTGGTCGCAGCGGTCCTCATGATGCTCGGCTACTGCTGCCTCATGCTGGCCGCGCTCGTTCCGAGCGTTCCCGTCTTCGCGGTCGCGGCCGCGACGACCTACCTCTCCGACCACTACCTGCACCACAAGGGCAGCTACCTCATCAGCTGCCTGAGCAGAGTGCGCGCCGGCCTGTCGATCCGCTTCCTGATCCGGCAGCTGCTCCTGGTCCTGCTCCTGGCCCGGCTCTCCCTCGCGGACAACCTGATCTACTACGGTGCCATCGCCTGCTTCATCGCCTTCTACGCGCTTCAGGCACCGCACGGCGCCCTGGTCACCCTCATCCGCAACCGCCGCAAGATGCCGGTCGCCACCCGGAACATCGACCTGACCTCCCGGGTCCGCATCCCCGACGCGCCGCCGAGACCCCTGCTGCACCGCTCCGCCGAGAAGATGCTCCACCTCGACGTCGCCGCGGTGGCGGGCATACTGCTCTCCGCCCAACTGGACTCCCCGGTCCCCGGCTTCACCGGCATCGGTCTGACCCTGCTGGCGGGCTGCCTGTACGTGGCCGCGCTGACGCCCTACGTCCGGGGCGCGAAGATACCGCCGAGCCCCACGGTGATCCTGAAGGCGGTCGACGACTGGCTGGGCGAGTACCGGCCGGAGACGGTGCTGTACTTCTCGGGCTCCAGGGACGCGGTGTACCAGGTCAACATGTGGCTGGAGACCATGGAGCAGCTGGAGACCCGGCCGCTGGTCATCCTGCGTGAGCGCGCCGTCCTGGAGAGGCTCGAACCCACCACCGTCCCGGTCGTCTGCGTGCCCGGTGGGGTGCACCTGATGAACCTGGACCTGTCCACGGTGCGGGTCGCCCTGTACGCCGCGAACGTCGGCAAGAACATCCACCTGCTGCGCGTACCGACCATGAAGCACGTCTTCATCGGCCACGGCGACAGCGACAAGGTGGCCAGCGTCAACCCGTTCAGCAAGGTGTACGACGAGGTGTGGACCGCCGGACGCGCGGGCCGCGACCGGTACGCCGTCGCCGACGTCGGGGTCCGCGACGACGCCATCGTGGAGGTCGGCCGCCCGCAACTGGCGCCGATCAAGGGCCGGCACGACGTGCCCGAGGGCCGGATGCCGACCGTGCTGTACGCGCCCACCTGGGAGGGCTGGGACGACAACCCCGGCAACACCTCCCTGCTGCGCGCAGGGGAGAACATCGTCCGCCAACTGCTCAAGGCCGACCCCCCGGTCCGTCTCCTGTACAAGCCGCACCCCTTCACCGGCACCCGCAGCTCCGCCGCACGGGCCGCCGACCGGCGGATCACGGCGCTGGTCGAGAAGGCCACCGCCCAGCGCTCCGCTGACGAACGCTTCCAGGCCGACCCCGCCGAGCTGGCCGCCGCCCAGGCCGAGCTGGCCCGCGTCGAGGCCCGGATCGCGGAGCTGACCGGGAACGGCGCCGAGAAGGGCGACGAGGCCGTGGCGACCCGGGACGGGCTGACCGACGTGGCACAGCACGCGGAGATCGCCCGGCTGCGCGCCGAGTGGAACGACGCCTACTGGCGCTCCCTCCCCGACTTCGAGCACCGGGTCATCACCGGTCCCGAGCCACGGCTGTACGACTGCTTCAACGTCTCCGACGCGATGGTCTCCGACATCTCCTCCGTGGTCTCCGACTTCATCGCCAGCGGCAAGCCGTACGCGGTGACGGACTCCGCGGGGCTGGGCGCCGAGGAGTTCAAGCGGCGGAACACCGCGGTCCGCGCGGCGGTGATCCTCACCAACAAGGCGACCGAGCTGGGTGAACTGCTGGCCGCGATACGGGACCCCGCGGCCGACCCGCTGGCGGAGGACCGCAGGGAACTGAAGCGGTACCTGCTGGGCCCGGACGAGCCGACCTCCATCGAGCAGTTCAACACGGCGGTCGCCCAGCTCGCCCTCAAGGCCCGGACCCGCAACCTGGGCCAGGAGTCCCGGGCGGCGGCACAGGCCACCGAGGCGCCCGAGGGGGCCGACACCGCCGAACCCGCGGACGGTGTGGCAGCGGGCTGACCAGCCGCTCCGGGCCCCCGGGGAGCAGCCCCCGGGGCTGCTCCCCGGGGGCTGAGACACGTGGGGCCGCCGAGTCCGCTGTGATCCCCGTCACCGTTGCGGGGGAGGGGCAACGCTCCGTCGCACCCGTCCGTCTAGAAGGTATCCGGGAGGGAACACAGGAGGGAACTCCTGTGGACGAGGGGGAGACGTGAGCGGTACGCAGCCGGATGTGACGGTGGTCATCGGGGCGTACGAGGCCATGCCGTACCTGATCGACTGCCTGGCCTCCGTCGAGGCGCAGAGCATCGGCCCGGAGCGTGTCGAGGTCGTCGCGGTGGACGACGGGTCGACGGACGGCACCGGGGAGTACCTGGAGGAGTTCGCCGCCCGCGCCGCGATGCCGGTGACGGTGATCCGGCAGCGGAACTCCGGCGGCCCCGGCGGCCCGCGCAACGTCGGCCTGAGCCTGGCCACCGGACGCTACGTCTTCTTCCTCGACGCTGACGACCGGCTGGGTGCCGAGGCGCTGGAGCGGCTGGTGGCCATGGGCGACCGGGCGGGCACCGATGTCGTCCTCGGCCGGGTCGAGGGCGTCAACCGCGGCGCCCCCCAGTCGATGTGGCGCCGGACGGTGGAGCGCGCCGACGTCTTCTCCTCCCCCATCAAGTACACGCTCAGCGCGCAGAAGCTGTTCCGCCGCTCCCTGCTGGAGCGCCACGGAATGCGGTTCGACGAGTCCCTGTGGACCGGCGAGGACGCCCTGTTCACCATGGAGGCTTACCTGAGGGCGGACGGCGTCTCCGTGGTCGCCGACTACACCTGCTACTACCTCGTGGGCCGCAGTGACGGCAAGCACGTGACGAGGACCGGGGGCCACCTCCCGCGCTTCGACTCCGCCCGTGCCCTGATGCGGCTCATCGCCGAGCACGTCCCCGAGGGCGAGCGGCGTGACCAGCTCATGGTGCGTCCGTTCCGCGTCACCCTGCTGCCCCAGTTCGGCCCCCGGTACCTGGAGGACGGCAAGGAGGTCCGGCGGCACAAGCTCGAACTCGCCGGTCCGCTGCTGGACGCCTACTGGACCGAGGGCGTCGCCCGCCGCCTCCGGGTCCAGGAGAGGCTGCGGCTGCACCTGGTCGCCGAGCGGCGGCCCCGCCTCCTCCTGGACGTCGTGAGGTTCGTCGCGGCGGAGAAGGAGCCCGAGGCCCGCCTGGAGGGGGAGGGCACCCGGGTCTACCTCGCCTACCCGCACTTCCGTAGGTGGTGGGCGCGCGTACCGGACGCCGTGTACCTGGCCGAGCCCGCCGAGGCACGCGGCGTTCCCGGCTACCGGGAGGTCGGCGCCGGAGGCAGACCGAAGTCGCCGTCGAAGCCCGCGTCGAAGTCTCGGCCGAAGTCCGCGGTGGTCTTGAAAGCCCGGCGTCGTGCGGGCTCCCTGGCGCGTCGGGTGATCCGCGGCAGGCGCCCGGAGACGGTGGGCGGACGGTCCTCCTGACGGGGCGGCCGCGGGGCTGGGCGAGGGTAGCGGTTCCCCCAACTGAAGGTAGATTTGGTCTGTCGCGGTGATGTACAACCATTGGTCTCCCCCGCACGTCGAAACAGGAGTACCGCGGCACCCGCGCTGCCGCACGTATACCGTGAAGAGGAATCCTTGCCCATGATGATCCGCTGGTTGTGCACTGTCCTGCGCGTGCGCGGGAAGGCCGACCTTCTGCTGGTGTTCCTGTTCGGCGCCAGCTTCGCGGCCCTGCCCGTGTTCGCTCTGCTGCCGTCGTTGTGGGGGTTCGTCGCCGCGGCCGCCGTGAGCTATGTCACGGACGAGA
The DNA here is from genome assembly GCF_040635175.1 of Streptomyces sp. NPDC006997. Classification (NCBI taxonomy): domain Bacteria; kingdom Bacillati; phylum Actinomycetota; class Actinomycetes; order Kitasatosporales; family Streptomycetaceae; genus Streptomyces; species Streptomyces sp. NPDC006997. The sequence continues at coordinate 182,301 of NZ_JBEYHH010000009.1, read as the reverse complement.
TGCTGCACTCCCGCGCTCCCGGGTTCATCCGCCGGTTGGCGACGCTGCAACTCACCCGCACCATGCGGTTCGCCGCCCGTATGGTCATGCTCCTCGCCCTCGCCCAGCGGATGGGCGCCTCGGCCACGGTCCTGGTCCTCGGGCTGGCCGCGTTCAGCGTGCACTTCGCGATCGTGATGCTGTACTCGGCGGTGCACCGCGGCATCCGCGTGCGCCGGACGCTGCCGGTGATGGTCCGCAACCTCGACATGAGCGGCGCGGGCATACCGAAGCAGCCGCCCGCCTACCTCTACCGCCGCTTCCTGCGCAAGCTGCTCCACCTCGACGTGCCGGCACAGGCCGGGCTGCTGGCGGCGCTGGTGGTGGACCACACGTACCCCGCCTACGCGGGCTTCGCGCTGATGACCGCGCTGGCGGCGCTGGCGCTGGTGGCCCTGCTGTGGCAGCTGCGCCGTGCGGCCCGGACGCCGGGACCGGACGAGATGATCGCCGCGCTCAACGAGCAGCTGGCCGGGTACCGGCCCGAGGTGGCGCTCTACTTCAGCTTCGCCGCGGTGTCCCGCGACTTCATGTACCAGGTCAACATGTGGATCGAGACGCTGGAGCAGCTCGATATGCGCCCGCTGATCATCCTGCGGGAGCGCGCGTCGTTCCGTTACCTGAGCCGCACCTGGATACCCGTCGTCTGCGTGCCGAAGGCGGACGACGTGGCCCAGCTGGAGCTGCCCGAGGTCCGGGTCGTCCTCTACCCCGGCAACGCGGGCAAGAACGTGCACATGCTGCGCGTCGCGGAGGCCAAGCACGTCTTCATAGGCCACGGCGACAGCGACAAGCTCGCGAGCAGCAACCGGGTCAGCAAGGTGTACGACGAGATCTGGGTGGCCGGCCGCGCGGGCCGCGACCGCTACCAGCGGGTCCGGCACGCCATCAGCGACAGCGCCATCGTCGAGGTGGGCCGTCCGCAGCTCGCCCCCATCCGGCTGCACGACGACCACACGCCGGGCCCCGACCCGGTCGTCCTGTACGCCCCCACCTGGGAGGGCTGGAGCGACGACGACTGCCACACGTCCCTGATCCCGATGGGCGTGACGCTGGTCCAGAAGCTCCTTGAGGAGAACGTACGGGTCGTCTACAAGCCGCACCCGCTCACCGGCAAGCGCTCGGCGGAGGCCGCCGCCGCGGACCAGGCCATCCAGGCCCTGCTGGAGCAGGACAACGAGCGGCGCGGGGCGGCGACCGTCGCCAACGCCGCCAGGGCGCGACTCCAGCAGATCGAGGCCAGGCTCGACGAGATGGCGGGGCAGCACGACGGCGACGACGCCGAGCAGACCCGTGACGCCCGCGTCCCCGACCGGGACGAGGGCACCGAGTGGCAGGACCTGCACGCCGAGTGGCACCGCGTCTTCTGGGAGAGCCACGCCGCCGCCCGGCACCACGTCATCCTCAAGCGGCTGCCGACGCTGTACGAGTGCTTCAACCAGGCCGACATCCTCATCAGCGACGTCTCCTCCGTGGTCGCCGACTTCGTCGCCAGCCTCAAGCCGTACGTGCTGACCAACGCGCACGACCTCCCCGACGACGACTTCCGGGCCGCGTACACCACCGCGGGCGGCGCCTACCTGCTGGACAGCGCCTGCGCCCGGCTGCCGGAGATCCTGCGGTCGGTGCGCGAGCCGCGTCACGACCCGATGGCTCCGCACCGCCGCACCCTCAAGGAGTACGTGCTCGGCCCGGACCGTCCCACCTCCATGGAGCGGTTCAACGCCGCCGCGATCGCCCTCGCCGCCAAGGGCCGGGCGGAACTCGCGGAGGACGAGGTCGAGGGACAGCGCCCCCGGGTGGTCGTCCCCTCGCAGCGCACCGACTCGTTCAACATGTCCGACTCGGTGGAGGCGTCCGCCTACCAGCAGAACGGTTCCGATCCCAGCGAGCAGACGGATCCGGCCGACCTGGTGGGACTGGTCGACCCCGCGGGGTGACCGTCGCTCCTCCTGGTCCGTCGTTCCTCCTGGTTCGACGGACCTCCTGGTTCGACGGACCTCCTGGCCCGACGGGCCTGCTGGTCCGACACCGAAGGCCGGGCGCCGCACCTGCGGCGCCCGGCCTTCGGGCTTCAACGGCTCGGGTCGGTTACTTCGACGACAGCCGCTTCACGAGTCCGCGGGCCCGGCTGCCGGAATTCCCGCTCTTCAGCTGGGCCTCGATCGCCGAAAGGCGGGCGTCGGCGGACTTGCGCTCCTCGGCGAGCGCGAGTTCCAGCTTCTTGATCCGGGCGGCCTGCGCGTTGGCCTTCTTCTCGGCGCGGGCGGCGGCGTCCGCCGCGGCCTTGTTCTGTTCCTTGAGCATGGTGATCCGGAAGAGCAGATCGGCCTGGTCGTAGTTCTCGGTACGCCGGTACGGCTCCGTGAATTCCGTGGCGGCGATCCTGCGGTCGTACCCGGCGCCACCGTCGCCGTGCTCGTACGCGTTCTTGAGGCCGTTCTTCGTCATGAAGTCGAGGAGCCGCTGGAAACCCTCGTCATAGTGCTTGTTGAACGAGGAGTAGTCGGCGTCGGCATAGAGGTCCGCGACCTTGACGTCCGCCGGAATGTCGGTGAGGACCTTGTGCGGGAGGTGGTGGTAGCGGGACAGCTCAAGAGTGCGCGAGTCATGAGCGAACACATAGGCCGGAGTTCCGGCCACGAGTGCGGCGATATTGCCGTGGATACGCGTACCGAGAGCGAAGTCGAACTCCGCCAGGGCGTCCATCCAGCTGTGCGGCTCCAGCGGCACGCAGACGTCGGCCGAGCGCATCAGCGGGTGGTTGCTGAGGTCGGGCATCGGCGTGTGGCGCCCGGCGGCCTCCGCGGTGTCGCCCCAGTACAGGGTCTGGAGGTCGCGGCCCTCCTGCGCGAAGTACGTGAGGTCGGGGTGCTGTTCGAGGATCGCGGCGTTGATCGCCGAAGCGTGCTCGGCGTTGGCCAGCCGCAGTGCGGTGGACAGGGCGATCCGGGCGTCGGCGGGCAGGTCCCGGCCGGCCGGGTTGTCCATCCGGAAGTCCGGCCCGCGGAAGTACACCGACGGACAGCCGATGACGTCGACGTCCTTGAAACCGAGTTCGCCGAGGTAATCCTTGGTGAACTCACCGCGAACACCGATGGAAGCGGAGTGGTCCAGTACGGCGCCGATGAACCGCTTGACGGCGGAGTTCACGGGGGCCAGGAACTCGGTGTCGTAGCTCAGGGTGGCCTGGGCGCCGACGCCGAAGACGACCACCGGCACCTTCAGCTTGCCGACCACGTCGGCCAGGATGCCCAGGTGCCGGATGAACTTCTTCTTGAAGGCGTTCGCCATCGGGATCACGAAGACGTCGCACTCGTTGTTGATCCGGTCCGCGTCCGCGACGGTGAGTTCCGCGAAATGCGTGGTGTCGACCTGTATCTCGGCGTCGGGCACGGACAGGTGCTTGAGGGCGGCATTCGTGTACATCAGGTTGCCGACGTTGCCCCGGATGCTGTTGCGTACCAGGGTGCTTTCGACGCTGGGCACGTCGAACGGGTTGTTACCGGCCTGAATGAGAATGCGCTTCATATTGATCCTCTGCTTGATGGAGACTGGCGAGTCGCGACGGAGCAGAGGTGGATTCACAGTGTTGGCAGTCGCATCAATACAGTCCAACAATCCTCAACTACTGCGACCATCAGCGGGGATCCTAGCATGAACACGCAGAGCGACCCCCTTAGCACAATTGCCCTGGCCGCGGGTGCGAGTTGACCCGCGGATGATCACCGGCCCGTTCAACGGGTGAAACAGGCACACGGCGTCCGGCCGCGTTCGCGTAGATTGCCGGACGGGCAGCCGCAGCGACGCAAGGGGACGAGGAGCAAGGTGGCAGGGGCAAGGCAGGCCGTGACCGAGGCCCGCAGGATCGTCGTCAAGGTGGGTTCCTCCTCGCTGACCACCGCGTCCGGCGGCCTCGACGCCGACCGCGTCGACGCGCTCGTGGACGTCCTCGCCAAGAGCCGAAACGAGGGGGCGGCCCGCAGCGCCTCGGTTGAGGGTGGTGGCGGGAGACGGGGGGGCGGCGGCGAGCGGGAGGTGGTGCTCGTCTCCTCGGGTGCCATCGCCGCCGGACTCGCGCCTCTCGGGCTGCGCCGTCGGCCCAAGGACCTCGCCCGCCAGCAGGCCGCCGCCAGCGTCGGGCAGGGCCTGCTCGTCGCCCGCTACACCGCCTCCTTCGCCCGCTACGGCGTCCGCGTCGGCCAAGTCCTGCTCACCAGCGACGACATGAGCCGCCGCGCCCACCACCGCAACGCCTCCCGCACCCTCGACAAACTGCTCGCGATGGGCGCCCTGCCGGTCGTCAACGAGAACGACACCGTCGCCACCGACGAGATCCGCTTCGGCGACAACGACCGGCTCGCCGCGCTCGTCGCCCACCTCGTCCGCGCCGACCTGCTGGTGCTGCTCTCCGACGTCGACGGCGTCTACGACGGCGACCCCGGCCAGCCCGGCACCTCCCGCATCGCCGAGGTGCGCGCCCCGGCAGACCTCGACCACGTGGAGATCGGCAGCGCGGGCAAGGCGGGCGTCGGCACCGGCGGCATGGTCACCAAGGTCGAGGCCGCCCGGATCGCCGCCGCCGCCGGGATCCCCGTGGTGCTGACGAGCGCCGTGCACGCCGCCGACGCGCTGACCGGCAAGGACACCGGCACCTACTTCCACCCCACCGGCAAGCGCTCCGCCGACCGCCTGCTCTGGCTCCAGCACGCCTCCGCCCCGCAGGGCGCGCTCATGCTGGACGACGGCGCGGTGCGCGCGGTCGTGGAGCGCCGCACCTCCCTGCTCCCGGCCGGGATCGCCGCCGTCGAGGGCGACTTCAGCGCGGGCGACCCCGTCGAACTGCGCGACGGCCACGGGCACGCCGTCGCCCGCGGGCTGGTCAACTTCGACGCCCGGGAGATCCCCCGGCTGATCGGCCGCTCCACCCGCGAACTCGCCCGTGAGCTGGGCCCGGCGTACGAGCGGGAGGTCGTCCACCGGGACGACCTGGTGATCCTGCACGGCTGAGGCGCGCGGGACCGGCTTTCGACCACCGGCCGAAAACAGGGAGAACGGCCCGTAAAGGGAACCGCCCTGAGGTGGACGTTCCGCGAAAGTGCCCCGCGAACCCCTGCGGCCTGCTCAACTTTGTCTCAGGGACACATTCCGCCGACGCCTCGCGGGCACCGCGGGGCACCGCACGAAGGAGGCCGCCGTGAGACGAGTGCGCCCGGGGGCAGCGGCCTCCCGCGGCGGTGCCGGAGGGGGCCACGGCCGCGCGCCCGGCGAGGAGCGCGCCCTGACCAGCGTCGCCACGGGCGACCGGTACGACACCGAGGGCGGGAGCGGCTCGGGCGGCGGGCGGCCCGAGGACACTCCGCGCCTGTGGCACGTCACCCTCAGCGTCTCCGGCGAGGCCACCCCGCTCCCCGAGGTCCGCCGCGCCCTCGAACAGCTCGCCCACGACCACCCCTTTCTGCTGACCAGCCGCTACGCCCGCGACCACGCCGAGATCCGCTACTGGGAGGAGGCCCGCGACCTGCACGACGCCGCCGCAGTGGCGCTGCGTCTGTGGGGCGAGCACCGGCAGACCGCCGGGCTGCCGCCCTGGGAGATCGTCGGCCTGGAGGTCATCGACCGGACCACCTACCACCAGCGCGTCGCCGAGGGCTACGGCCCGCCCCCCGCCTCCCCGGTCGGGATGCACCCGTTCTAGGGCGTTCCCCGAGGCGGCCCGAGGTCTGTCGGGGTGCCTCGGGGTGTCTCGGGGTTTGGGATGGACCGGAATCGGCCCGTATCGGCGCACTACCCTTCCCCCATGACCACGCTCTCGCCGTACGACTCCATGTCCCCGGTCACCCAGGCCGCCTACCGGGCCAAGGGCGCCGCCGCCGACCTCGCCCCGCTGCCGCGGTCCGCGAAGGACGACGCGCTGCTCGCGATCGCCGACGCCCTGGAAGTACGGACGGCCGAAGTCATCGAGGCCAACGCCAGGGACGTGGCCAGGGCCCGCGAGGCCGGGACCAGCGAGGCGATCGTCGACCGGCTCACCCTGACGCCGGAGCGGATGCGCGCCATCGCCTCCGACGTCCGCGACGTGGTCGCGCTGCCCGACCCGGTGGGTGAGGTCGTCCGCGGCTCCACCCTGCCCAACGGCATCGACCTGCGGCAGGTCCGTGTCCCGCTCGGTGTCGTGGGCATCATCTACGAGGCCCGCCCCAACGTCACCGTCGACGCCGCCGCGCTCTGCCTGAAGTCCGGCAACGCCGTCCTGCTGCGCGGCTCCGCCTCCGCCTACGAGTCGAACACCGCCCTCGTGCGGGTGCTCCGGGACGCCGTGGGCGGCGCCGGGCTGCCCGCCGACGCCGTGCAGCTGGTGCCCGGCGAGAGCCGGGAGAGCGTGCGCGAGCTGATGCGCGCCCGCGGCCTGGTCGACGTACTGATCCCGCGCGGCGGCGCCTCCCTGATCCGCACCGTCGTCAGCGAGTCCACCGTCCCGGTCATCGAGACCGGCACCGGGAACTGCCACGTCTACGTCGACGCGCAGGCCGACCTCGACATGGCCGTCGACATCCTGATCAACTCCAAGGCCCAGCGGGTCAGCGTCTGCAACGCCGCCGAGACGCTGCTGGTGCACCAGGACATCGCCGCCGAGTTCCTGCCCCGCGCGCTGGACGCCCTCGCGGACGCCGGGGTGACCGTGCACGCCGACGAGCGGGTGATGGCGTACGCGAAGGGCTCCCGGGCGACGGTCGTGGAGGCGACAACCGAGGACTGGGAGACGGAGTACCTCTCCCATGACATCGCCGCCGCCGTCGTCGACTCCCTCGACCGGGCCGTGGAGCACATCCGGCTGTGGACCTCCGGCCACACCGAGGCCATCGTCACCACCTCGCAGCAGGCGGCCCGCCGGTTCACCCAGTTGGTCGACTCGACCACGGTCGCCGTGAACGCCTCCACCCGGTTCACCGACGGCGGCCAGTTCGGCTTCGGCGCGGAGATCGGCATCTCCACCCAGAAGCTGCACGCCCGCGGCCCGATGGGCCTGCCTGAGCTGACCAGCACCAAGTACATCGTCACCGGCGACGGGCACGTACGACGCTGAGCCGAGATCGGGGCATATGCGCGCGGCACGCGCCCCCGGTACGCCCGCGCGCTGTCCGGAACCGATCCGCGCACGCGGATGAATTTCCATACGGTCTGCCCAAATTGACCCCCCAGGTCTACTCTGGAACGGTGCCGGAGGACGTGGGGGGCACGCCGTTTCCCGACGGCTGGATGCCCGACGACGACCACGACCGCGGGGTGTCGGACGAAGAGTTCGCCTCCGTGGTCTTCGACGAGGACTTCGTACGCGCGGCCGTGGTCCACGAGCCGACCGCCGTCGAACGCCTCCTGGCCGCGGCCGAGGCGAGAGCCGAGGCCAGCGAGGCCGAATCCCGCCGCACCCGCTACCGGGGCGAGCGCTACGACGACGTCCGCGGCCCGGATGGTTTCGGCCATGATCCGGAGTACGACCCGGACGACCCCGACGTCTTCGAGGACGGTCCCTACGGGTCCGGCCGCTTCGGCCGCCACGGCAGGCAGGTGCGCTGGCACCGCCCCGTCGCCTGGCTCCTCGCCCTGGTCATGGGTGTCGGCATGGTCGTGCTGGCCTTCGCCGCAGTCTACCGCAGCGCCTCCGCCAGCCGCCAGGACCAGCCCCCCGCGCCGCCCGCCTCGACCAGCCCGGGACAGGGGGGCGCGGTCTCCCCGTCCGCATCGGCCGACCACTCCCAGCCACCCGTCTCCGCGGTGCCCCGCACCCCCTGAGCGGCCCGGGGGGCGCATGGCGCCGCCAGTGATGGGAACCTGCCACAACTTGGCGCGTAGCCAGGCGTTTACCGTGCGCTCCACGGACCTACCCTGAAGATATGGGTGGGCCTGGAGACCAGCCTGAGGGGACGCCCGACGGGGTGCCCCCAGGCACGGAGGACGAGTACCGATCCGTCGTCTTCGACGAGTCGTTCATCCGGGCTGCCCGCCTCCAGGAGTTCTCCGCGCGCGAGCGGACCACCGAGCACGCCCCCGCCGTCCGCAGCCGCCCGCAACCGCACCGCAGGCTGTCCCGGCAGGCGCTGATCCTGGTGCTGATGATCGTCATCGCCCTCAGCACCGCCCTCTACATGGGCGTCCGCAACCCCTACGGCGACCCCGGGGCCGCTCGCAACCCCGTGGAGCCGCTGCGCTCGACCGTCGTCCCGCTCGCGCCCCGGGGCGCGGTGCCCGGCACCGCCGACGTGGAGCGGCTGTTCACCAGCAGCCCCGCCGCGCAGTTCCGGCTCGGCGCCGGAGGCATAGCGCTACCCCCGTCGCGGCGCACCGCGAACTTCTCCGAGGGCCAGGTCGTCAACGCGCTGACCACCGCCAAGGACTACATCGTCCGCTCCTCGCTCTACCCGGAGGTCCTCTCCGGCAAGCAGGTGCGGCCCGTCCGGATCCTCGTCGACGGGGACCAGCTCGACCAGTTCGACCGCAGCTTCCAGCACCCGGCCGCCGACGGACGGCACGTGCCGACCGGCTGGCTGGTCCGCTTCGACCCCGCCCTGGCCGAGCTGGCCGACGACGAGATCCGGGTGCGCGGCAGCCTGCGGGTGAGCGAGGCCGACTCGGCCACGCTGGAGGTCACCTCGGACCACACCTTCGTCTACGCGCTGCGGCCCGCGGGCGCCGACGCGAAGGCCGAGGCGTCCCTGTTCACCGTCCGGCGCGAGCTGCACTTCCGCTTCGACCGGGACGACCTGCGCCTGCACCAGACCCAGCTGGTCGGCTCCGCCACCCAGGCCGGGCCGCTGTCCTGCGCCGCCGACTCCGCCGACCACCTGCGCCCGCTGCTCGCGGGACAGAAGGCGACCGGCGGCGCCCCGGCGGGCACCGACCCGTACGCCACCGGCGGTACGACCGCCCTGTGCGGGACGCTGGCGGACCGGGCCCAGCCGAAGGTCTGACGGGCTCGCCGGACCCCGGGATGCTCCTAGTCCTCGTCGCGCGGCGGCTCGTCCCTCGGCGGGGCCTCCGTGGTGCCGGTCTTGCCCGTGCCGCCGCCCGTGCCCGTCCCCGTGCCGCCGTCCGCCCCCGCCGAGCCGGTGAAGCCGCCGAAGCCGCGCCGTACCCGGCTGCCCAGGTCCCCGGCGCCGCCCGCGATGTCGGTGACCAGCTTCATCAGCGGGTCCTTGGAGGTGCGGACCTGACCGGCGTAGTGCGCGGCGGACTCCCGGAAGGAGTCGGAGACCTTGGCGTCCTTGTCCTCCTCGCGGCGCGGGTAGTGGCCGTCCATCAGCCGCTGGTAGTCGCGGGAGGCGGCCCACTTCTTCAGCTCGGCCGCGCGCACCGTGGTGAAGGGGTGCGAGCGGGGCAGCACGTTCAGGATCTTCAGGACGGAGTCGCGCAGGTCGCCGCCCGCCTCGTACTCCTCGGCCTGCTCCAGGAACGCGTCCACGTTCATCTCGTGCAGGTGGTTGCCGCCCGCGATCTTCATCAGACCGCGCATCGACGCCGTCAGGTCCTGGCCGACCAGCAGCCCCGCACGGTCGGCGGACAGCTCCGACTTGCGGAACCACTCCCGCAGCGCGGTCACGATCGCCATGATCGCGACGCTGCCCAGCGGGATCCACGCCACCCGGACGGCGAGGCTGGTCAGGAACAGCAGGATGGTGCGGTAGACGGAGTGCCCGGACAGCGCGTGGCCGACCTCGTGGCCGATGACCGCCCGCATCTCCTCCTCGTCGAGCAGCTCGACCAGGCCGGTGGTGACGACGATGATCGGCTCGTCCAGACCGATGCACATCGCGTTGGGCTGCGGGTCCTGGTTGACGTACATCGGCGGGACCTTCTCCAGGTCCAGGATGTAACAGGCGTCCCGCAGCATGTCGTTGAGGTGGGCGAACTGCCGGTCCGAGACGCGGACCGAGTCGGACAGGAACAGCAGGCGCAGGCTGCGCTCCGGCAGCAGACCGCTGAGCGCCTTGAACACCGTGTCGAAGCCGCTCAGCTTGCGCAGGGCGACCAGGGCGGAGCGGTCGGCCGGATGCTCGTAGGCGCGCGAGGAGATTCCGGGGAAGCGCCTGCGCTGCCTGCTCGGCACGTGCTCGTGCCCGTCCTGCTGGTGGCCGTCGTCGGACATGTCTTCCCCCAAGCGTCTTCAAGTGCTCTGGCTGCCCCCGAGGCAGTGCCCAGCCTAGGCGGAGTTACCGTGGACGGGCACTACACCGAAGGAGCCCGCGCCATGGACCACACCCCCGCCGCCGCCTGGCTCGCCGAGGCCGCGAACGCCGCTGGGCAGCAGGGCGCCGGGAATCTGCTCCGGGTCGTACTCGTCGTGATGGTGCTGGGCTGTGCGCTGACCGCGTGGTTCCTGCTGCGGGGCTACAAGCAGAAGGACGACTGAGGCGACGCGAAGGTTCCCCACGCCCCCGGCGGGGTCCGGCGCCAATGGCGGAGTCGCCGTGATCGCCGCCGTGGCCCACGCTTACCATGAGCCGACGTCTTTATCCCGCCCACCGGATAGGTCCTGCCGAAGATGAGCTTCCACAGCACCGCTGCCCAGTTGGTCACCCTCGCCGCCGAGGGCGAGGAGCACGGGGGCAACCACGAGAGCCTCAGCCCCCTCGTCACCGGCGGCGGCGCCTTCCTCGCGTTGATGCTGCTGCTGTGGATCACGACCCTCTTCAACCGCGACCGCTGACCCGGCACCCAGCCCGTCCAGGGCCTCACAGGCCGGGCCGGTAGGGTCTGCACGCATGGGAGAGCAGGACATGCCTACCGGTCCGGCGAGTGACACGAGCGGCGGCAAGCGCCGCCTCGGCGTCATGGGCGGAACGTTTGACCCGATCCACCACGGGCACCTGGTGGCGGCCAGCGAGGTGGCCGCGCAGTTCCACCTCGACGAGGTGGTGTTCGTCCCCACCGGCCAGCCGTGGCAGAAGAGCCACCGCACGGTCTCACCGGCCGAGGACCGCTACCTGATGACGGTCATCGCGACCGCCGAGAACCCGCAGTTCTCGGTGAGCCGCATCGACCTCGACCGCGGCGGACCCACCTACACCGTGGACACCCTGCGGGACCTGCGGGTGCTCAACCCCGACACGGACCTGTTCTTCATCACGGGCGCCGACGCCCTCGCCCAGATCATCACCTGGCGGGACTCGGCCGAACTGTTCTCCCTCGCGCACTTCATCGGCGTCACCCGGCCCGGCCACCACCTCAACGACGCCGGGCTCCCCGAGGGCGGGGTCTCGCTGGTCGAGGTCCCCGCGCTCGCCATCTCCTCAACCGACTGCCGTGCGAGAGTCGCCAAGGGCGACCCCATCTGGTATCTGGTGCCGGACGGAGTCGTGCGCTACATCGCCAAACGTGAGCTGTACCGCGGCGAATGAGCCGAGAGGGGCACCGGTGAACGACCGATACGACGCTGGTTACGGGGGCGACCAGTACGAACTCGTCGGCTACGACGAGTACGGGCAACCCGTGTACCGGCAGGTACCGGCCCAGCAGACCCCGCAGCAGGCGTACGACACCTACGCCCCACAGCAGGACTACGGCTACGACCAGTACGCCTCCGCCGCCCCGGGCTACGACCCCTACGGCACCGGCCAGCAGCCGCCCGTGCCGTCGTCGTACGGCACCCCCGACCCGTACGACCCCTACGGGCAGTCCGCGGGCACCGGCCAGCAGCCCCGGGTCGCCGAGCAGACCGCCTACATCCCGCAGCAGGCGGGACCGGCGCCGGAGTACCCGCCGGAGTACCCGCCCGAGACCGGTGAGGACCCCGGCGACGGCCGGGAGGACCGCGACTACCGCACCGAGCAGTTCGCGTTCGTGGAGGAGCCCGACGGCGACTCCGAGGACGTCATCGACTGGCTGAAGTTCACCGAGAACCGCACCGAGCGCCGTGAGGAGGCCAGGCGCCGCGCCCGCAGCCGCGTCATCGCCCTGGTCGTCGTCCTCGCGCTGGCCGCGGTCGGCGGCGTCGGCTATCTCTGGTACGCCGGGAAGCTGCCCGGGCTGTCCTCGTCCGACGAGAAGACCGGCGGTACGACCGCGGTGGGCGCCCAGAAGCGTGACGTGGTCGTCGTCCACCTGCACGACACCAAGAAGGGCGGCACCTCCACGGCGCTGCTCGTCGACAACACCACCACCGGCCAGGGCACCACCGTCCTGCTGCCCAACTCCCTCGCCCTGACCGGCGAGGACGGCACCACGACCACCCTCGCCAAGTCCGTCGAGGACGACGGTTCCTCCGGCACGCGCGAGGCCCTCGACGGCGCCCTCGGGACCGACATCGAGGGCACCTGGCGCCTCGACACCCCCTACCTCCAGAACCTCGTCGACCTCGTCGGCAACATCGACATCGACACCAACGCGGACGTGCCCGATCCGGCCGCCAAGAAGAAGGGCAGCTCGCCGCTGGTCAGCAAGGGCGAGGACCAGACCCTCAGCGGCAAGATGGCCGTCACCTACGCCACCTACCGCGCCTCCGGCGAGGCCCAGAACGCCCAGCTGGAGCGGTTCGGGCAGGTCATGCAAGGCGTGCTGCGCAAGATGTCGTCGGACCAGCAGGCCGCGACGGTCACCGTGCAGACGCTGGCGCAGATCCTCGACCCGTCCCTCACCGACAAGGACCTCGGCGCCTTCCTCGCCAAGATGTCCGAGCTGGCCAAGGGCGGCGACCACAGGACGGCGCTGCTGCCCGTCCAGGACGACGGCACCCTCAGTGCCGAGGCCAGCGACAGCGTCGTCAAGGACGTCCTCGGCGGCACCGCCAAGAGCCCCGACCAGGGCGCGGCCGTCCGGGTCTCGGTACGCAACGCCAGCGGCGAGGAGGACAACGCCGAGAACGCGCGCGTGGTCCTCCTCAACGGCGGCTTCACCTTCCTGGGCGGCGGCACCGAGGAGACCACGCAGGCCGCCTCCAAGGTGCTCTACGCCGACGCCGCCGACAAGGCCGACGCCGAGGAGGTCGCCAAGACGCTGAACCTGCCCGCCAGCGCCGTGGCCAAGGGCGACGTCGCGGCCAACGCGAGCGTCTCCGTCGTCCTCGGGCAGGACTACGACCCGGCGTCGTAGCGAGCCCCGGTAGTCCTCGGGCAGGAGGCGCCCCGGAATCCTCTGGGGCGCCCCTCGCCGTCCGTGAGACCCTTGGTGTCAAGTGACCACCGACGGAAAGCCATGCAGTGACCGCTACCGACCGCTCCCTCCACCTCATCAGCACCGCCGCCCAGGCGGCCGCTGACAAACTGGCGCACGACGTCATCGCCTACGACGTGAGCGACGTCCTGTCGATCACGGACGCCTTCCTGCTGGCCTCCGCGCCCAACGACCGCCAGGTCAAGTCGATCGTCGACGAGATCGAGGAGCGCCTCCAGAAGGAACTCGGCGCCAAGCCGGTGCGCCGTGAGGGCGACCGCGACTCCCGCTGGATCCTGCTCGACTACGTCGACATCGTCGTCCACGTGCAGCACAGCGAGGAGCGCGTCTTCTACGCCCTGGAGCGGCTGTGGAAGGACTGCCCCGAACTCGACCTGCCCGCCGACGCCAAGGCCACCCGGGGCAAGGCCAAGGAGCACGCCGAGCTCCAGGCCGCGGAGGAGGCCGCCGAGACGGGCGGTGAGTGGCGATGAGCGCCACCGGCGAGGTCGCCGGGTCCGCCGGGTCCCGGCCCTCCGGCCGGGGCCGCCGCGTCATCCTGTGGCGGCACGGGCAGACGTCGTGGAACGTGGAGCGCCGCTTCCAGGGCACCACCGACGTGGCCCTCACCGAGGCGGGCGTCGCCCAGGCCCGTCGCGCCGCCCGGCTGCTCGCCTCGCTGCGTCCCGACGCGATCGTCGCCTCCGACCTGCGGCGGGCCGCGAACACCGCCGCCGAGCTGGCCGTGCTCACCAGCCTCGACGTCACCCACGAGGAAGGCCTGCGGGAGACCTACGCGGGCGCCTGGCAGGGCCTGACGCACGACGAGATCATCGCCCGGTACGGCGAGGAGTACGCCGCCTGGAAGCGCGGTGAGCCGGTGCGCCGCGGCGGCGGCGAACTGGAGACCGAGGTCGCCGAGCGCGCCGCCCCCGTGGTGCTCCGGCACGCCGAGAAGCTCCCCGAGGACGGCACCCTCGTCGTCGTCAGCCACGGCGGCACGATCCGCACCACCATCGGGCGACTGCTCGGCCTGGACTCCCGGCACTGGGAGAGCCTCGGCGGCCTGTCCAACTGCTGCTGGTCCGTCCTCGGCGAGGGCGCCCGCGGCTGGCGGCTCCTCGAACACAACGCGGGCACGCTGCCGGAGCCGGTGCTGGGCGACGACGACTGAGCCGCGGAGCGGTGACCGGGGCCGGGAGCCCGGATTTCACTTTCCGGCAGGTCGCAGGCTAAAGTTCTTCTTGTTCGCCCGACCGACCGGGGGAGCACCCGGGGCTATAGCTCAGTTGGTAGAGCGCCTGCATGGCATGCAGGAGGTCAGGAGTTCAATTCTCCTTAGCTCCACACCCGGTGAAGATCCCGTCCCCGCAGGGGGCGGGATCTTTCGTTTCCCGTTGAGCAGGTGGGACGCGAGAGGCGTATACCTCTGCGCGGGCGCTCCCGGTGGCTGCCGTGTCCGGACTGGAACCCGGGCGTCGCTGACCGTGTTGGTCCGCTCGTGGCAGAATCAAACGGCCGGAAGGGGGCGCGGCCCGACGGGAGGGAGTAGCGATGCCTGCGAGCATCCTCAGGGAGGTCGGCCACCTCCCTGGGCAAGCGGCGTTGACGCGGAACACGGCCACCCGGCTCAGCTGCCCTTCCTGCGGTTCCGCCCATGTCGCCCAGGTCCTCGGCGACAACGGTGGGATCTCCTACGTGTGCACGGCCTGCGGCCACAGCTGGAGCTGATCGATGGGTGCACACAGGCGGAAGTGCGACTGGTGCGGCAGCGGTACGCCGATCGTCCGCGACATGGAGCCGGTCAACCCCGACTACCAGTACTGGTGCGAGGAATGCGCGCGGGCGCTGATCATAAAAGGCGACCCGATCGAGACCTACCGCGAGCTGGAGGGGGAGCCGATCTACGGGCGTCTCCTGGAGGAACACTGCACGCTCAAGCGGTTCTACTCGTTCGTGACGGCCTGACGGCCCGACGAAAACGATTTGGTGCTCCACCGGGGGGACCTGTAATGTTGGCGTCGCCGCCAGGGAGACCGGGCGGAACGGCAAGGGGCTATAGCTCAGTTGGTAGAGCGCCTGCATGGCATGCAGGAGGTCAGGAGTTCAATTCTCCTTAGCTCCACAAGCGCAGTTCGTAGAAGATCCCGCCGGATCAGACCGATCCGGCGGGATCTTCCGTGTAGTGGGGGGCTTCTCCGGTCAGCGGCCGAGCGCGCGGCGGCCCCGCCCCTGGGAGAGCACCGGGAGGTTGCTGCGCGTGGTCTCCTGCGCGCGCGTGTCCTCCTCGATACGCAGGGCGAGTGCCGGGCAGCGGCGCACCGCGCGCATCGCCTTGGCCTCCGCGTAGCGCGGGACGGACGCCTGCGCCACCGTCGGGAAGCCGTCCGCGCCCAGCTCGAAGACCTCCGGCAGGATGTCGGCGCACAGGCCGTGGCCCCGGCACAGCGTCCAGTCGACGTGGATCTTCTGACGGCTGGGGCCGTTCTCCTGGGAATCGCCGCCGCCCGGGATGCCCGTGGGGGCCCTGCCGCCCTCGAAGAGCGGCAGGACGCCCGTCACGCGCCGTCCGCAGCCGTTGCCGAGGACGTGGGCGGCCAGGTCGTCGGTGAACGCCTTCAGCGTCGACTCCAGGAACATCGCGGAGCCGTCCGGGTGCGAGCAGGCGCCCCGCCGCTTGACGTTCCTCGCGACCTGCTTGACCGCCTCCAGGGCGGCCGGGCCGCCGCCGTTGAGGATGTCCTCCAGGCCCCGGGCGGCGGCGGGCAGGCCGAGGTAGCAGGGGCCGCACTGGCCCGCGCTCTCCTCCGCCAGCCACTGGGCGACCCGCAGCGACTCGCCCAGCGGACAGGTGTCCTGGCTGATCGGCAGGATCGCCCCAGCGCCCAGCGAACCGCCCACGGCGTCCAGGGAGTTGCGGGAGACGATCGCCTCGTTGACGGTCGCCGCGTCGATCCACTTGCCGTGGTAGCCGCCGGTGAGCACGCCCTGCGGCACCGGTGGCGCGCCGGCCAGCTGGAGGACGTAGCGCAACGGCACGCCCGTGGGCACCTCCAGGACCATGGGGCGGGCGACCGCGCCGGAGACCGTGAGCATGACGGTGCCCGGCTCGTCGTACAGGCCGGTGTTCCCGTAGCGCTCGGGGCCGATGCGGGCGGCGATGGCCAGCTGGGCGAAGGTCTCGGCGTTGGACAGCAGGGTGGGGGCGCCGCCCACGCCGCTCTTGGAGGCGCTGATCTTGCGGCCCGGCGGGATGGCCGGGCCGCCGTCGATCGAGCGGACGAGGGAGGCGGCGGCCCCGGTGACCATCCGTACCGGGTTGCGCTGCACGCGCGCGCGGAGGGCCGATCTACGGCCGTTGCTCAGGCCGCGTTCGGCGAGCGCGGCCTCCATGGAGCGCTGGGTGGACTCCCGGGTGACCCCCACCACGAGGGTGCGGGCGCCCAGGGCCTCGGCGCACAGCAGCGCGCCGTCCAGGATGAGGTGCGGGGCACGGTTGATCAGCACCGTGTCCTTGCGGCAGGCCGGTTCGTCCTCGCTGCCGTTGACGACCACCACCGGCCGTACGCCGCGCTTGATCGCCGATTCGGCGACCGAGCGCAGCTTTCGGTGGAAGGGGAAACCCGCGCCGCCGCGGCCCATGAGGTGGATGTTCTCGGCGAGCTTGGCGAGCTGTTCGCCGCCCATCGGTTCGAGCGGCCCGTGCACCTTGAGGTGCATGGGCAGGTCGAGTCGTTCCACAAGGTCGAAGCCCGACGTGAGTTGCGGAAGGCCGACCACGCGGACTTCTGGGACGTCGGGCAGGGCCTCGTTCACTTAAAGCCTCCGGACGGGGTGTTCCATGGTTCGCCCGAGCCCGGTGCGTCGAAGTCGTGGGACGCACCGGTGGGGAGTGTTTCGCTGTGCAGTGTTTCTGTGGCGGGACCGCTGGTGTCGTATGTGTCGTTGGGGTTGTACGTGCCGTAGAGGGTGTTCGTCTCACCGGTGTCGTACACATCACTCGCGCCGTAGCCCGTCGTGCCCGGATTGCCGTAGCTCGGGATGGTGTATCCGGTGTCCTGGAGCGGGTCGTAGGCCGAGGGCGGGGCCTCGCCGACCGGGGGCGGGGACGGCACCGGCCAGGAGGCGGCGGGGACGGGGCCCGTCGGGTCGGTGGAGTGGGACTCGCGCGCGCGGGAGGGCCGGGACACGGCCCGGTAGGCGGCGGCGAAGCCGTGCGCGGGTTCGGCGGACCGCTGCGGGGAGGCCCCGGCGCGCTGGTCGCCGTAGCCGGAGGAGGCGCTGCCGGAGCCGGGCGGGGGGCCGTCGTAGCCCGGGATCGGGCCGGGGGCGGCCGTCGCGCGGGAGCGGCTCGCGTCCAGGTCCTCGCGGCCGGGCTGCGGCTCGGTGTCGAAGAGAGCGGTGATCTTGTCGGCCACCCGGCGCTTGACCGGGCGGGGCGCGGCGCGCAGGGCGAGCGCGCCGCCGACGAAGACCACGGACAGCGCGTACAGGGTCATGAACAACGGGGCTGCGGCTCGACCCGCGTAGAGCCCGTGGACGAGACCGGCGCACCAGGCCGGATAGGCCAGCATGTGCACCGCCCGCCAGTGGGCCGCGATGGGCGCCGGGGAGGCGAACCGGTTGCGGATCAGGCCGGTGACGGCCACGAAGCCCATGAGCAGGGCGGCCAGGGTGCCGAGGCCGATGAGGAAGGTCCGGCCGGTGGCCACCTCGTCGTCGGTGAACGCCAGCCCGAACGGGACCACCGCGGCGATCCACGAGGTGTGCTCCAGCATCAGCTTGACCACGATGTGGATCACCAGGAAGACGAGCGAGGCGAGCGCGGCGGTCCGGTGCACCGCCTGCGCCAGGATCCGTCGCCGGGCGTCCAGCAGGATCCGGTCCTGGGCGACCAGGCCCCAGATCACCGAGCAGGTCAGGCACACGAGCGACAGGACGCCCACGCCGAAGTTGAGGTACTCCGTTATCCGGTCGTCGACCGTGCTGTCCGTCGTCATGCCGGACCTCCCCAGCTGACGACGGGCGCTGTGCCCCGTTGGGGGAGGGGGCGGGTACTGCGAGGAGGTTTCATGGGGGCGACTCCGAGCGGTATCGGGAAAGCGGTCCCGCTGCCGCACTCTAAGTCGAGCCGTACCCATGGGTACGAGGTTTGAGTTATTGCGTTGTTATCAAGGGGTGATCGTGTTGTGGTGATGTGTGGGTGTGGGGTGTTACGCGAAGTAATATTCGACTTCGGTTCAGTGGCTGGCTCCGTGGTCGGTCCGGTGTGCGGTGGCCCTGTGGTGGCCGTCCGGTGGCCGTGAAACGCCGTCGCGGGCGCCTCGACGGCTGCGGTACCCTGACGCCATGCGTGCCGTACGCCTTCTGCTTAGCGAGCCGCGCTGATCAGCACCGGCCACCGTCGGAACGAGTGGCCGGACTCGGCGCGGCGTCCCCTCCTGTGTGAGGGGCTTTTTCGTTTCCGGAGCACCCCTCCGGACGAGCGCGACAACCGCAGCAGCTGGCGAAGACGATCGATGGAGCTTTGAGGACCATGAGCGAGACGAACCCCGCTGTCACCGCCGAGGTGGCCGCGCCGCACCGCTACACGGCCGCCGTCGCGGCCGAGATCGAGGCACGCTGGCAGGACTTCTGGGACGCCGAGGGCACCTACGCCGCGCCCAACCCGAGCGGGGACCTGGCGGGCGACCCGGAGCTGGCCGCCAGGCCCAAGAAGTTCATCATGGACATGTTCCCGTACCCCTCCGGCGCGGGCCTGCACGTCGGCCACCCCCTGGGGTACATCGCGACCGACGTCTTCGCCCGGTTCCAGCGCATGACCGGCCACAACGTCCTGCACACCCTGGGCTTCGACGCCTTCGGCCTGCCCGCCGAGCAGTACGCCGTGCAGACGGGCACGCACCCGCGCGTGTCCACCGAGGCCAACATGGAGAACATGAAGGTCCAGCTGCGCCGCCTGGGCCTGGGCCACGACAAGCGCCGGTCGTTCGCCACGATCGACCCGGACTACTACAAGTGGACCCAGTGGATCTTCGTCCAGATCTTCGACTCCTGGTACGACACCGAGGCGAAGCGGGCCCGCCCGATCTCCGAGCTGGTCGCCGCGTTCGAGTCCGGTGAGCGCGCCGTGCCCGGCGGGCGGGAGTGGAGCGCGCTGAACGCCGCCGAGCGCGCCGACGTCCTGGGCGGGTACCGGCTGGCCTACGCCTCCGACGCGCCGGTCAACTGGTGCCCGGGGCTGGGCACCGTGCTGGCCAACGAGGAGGTCACCGCCGACGGCCGCTCCGAGCGCGGCAACTTCCCCGTCTTCAAGGCCAAGCTGCGCCAGTGGAACATGCGCATCACCGCCTACGCCGACCGGCTGCTGGACGACCTGGAGGAGCTGGACTGGCCCGAGGCCATCAAGCTGCAGCAGCGCAACTGGATCGGCCGCTCCGAGGGCGCCCGCGTCGACTTCCCCATCGACGGCGAGCGCATCACCGTCTTCACCACCCGCCAGGACACCCTGTTCGGCGCCACCTACATGGTGCTGGCGCCCGAGCACCCGCTGGTGGAGAAGTTCACCCCGGCCGCCTGGCCCGAGGGCACCCACGAGGTGTGGACCGGTGGCCACGCCACCCCCGCCGACGCCGTCGCCGCCTACCGCGCGCAGGCCGCCTCCAAGTCCGACGTGGAGCGGCAGGCCGAGGCCAAGGACAAGACCGGCGTCTTCACCGGCGCGTACGCCACCAACCCGGTCAACGGCGAGAAGGTCCCCGTCTTCATCGCCGACTACGTCCTGATGGGCTACGGCACCGGCGCCATCATGGCCGTCCCCGCGCACGACACGCGTGACTTCGCCTTCGCCCGCGCCTTCGAACTGCCCGTCCGCTGCGTAGTCGAGCCCACCGACGGCCGCGGTACCGACACGTCCGCGTGGGACGACGCCTTCGTCTCCTACGAGGCGACGATCGTCAACTCCGCCAGTGCGGACGTCTCCCTGGACGGCCTGGGCGTCGTCGAGGCCAAGGCCCGCGTCACCGAGTGGCTGGAGCGGTCCGGCATCGGCGAGGGCACCGTCAACTTCCGCCTGCGCGACTGGCTGTTCAGCCGCCAGCGCTACTGGGGCGAGCCCTTCCCCATCGTCTACGACGAGGACGGCACCGCCCACGCCCTGCCCGAGTCGATGCTGCCGCTGGAGCTGCCCGAGGTCGAGGACTACTCCCCGCGCACCTTCGACCCGGACGACGCCGACACCCAGCCCGAGACGCCGCTGTCGCGCAACGAGGACTGGGTCAACGTCACCCTGGACCTGGGCGACGGCCCGAAGAAGTACCGCCGCGAGACCAACACCATGCCCAACTGGGCCGGTTCCTGCTGGTACGAGCTGCGCTACCTGGACCCGCACAACAGCGAGAAGCTGGTCGACCCGGAGATCGAGCGGTACTGGATGGGCCCGCGCGAGGGCCAGCCGCACGGCGGCGTCGACCTGTACGTGGGCGGCGCCGAACACGCCGTGCTGCACCTGCTGTACGCCCGCTTCTGGTCCAAGGTGCTGTACGACCTGGGGCACATCTCGTCCGCCGAGCCGTTCCACAAGCTGTTCAACCAGGGCATGATCCAGGCGTACGTCTACCGCGACAGCCGCGGTATCGCCGTACCCGCCGCCGAGGTGGAGGAGCGCGACGGCGCCTACTCCTACCAGGGCGAGAAGGTCTCCCGGCTGCTGGGCAAGATGGGCAAGTCCCTGAAGAACGCGGTCACCCCGGACGAGATCTGCGCCGAGTACGGCGCCGACACCCTGCGCCTGTACGAGATGGCGATGGGCCCGCTGGACGTCTCCCGGCCGTGGGACACGCGCGCGGTGGTCGGCCAGTTCCGGCTGCTCCAGCGGCTGTGGCGGAACGTCGTCGACGAGACGACCGGCGCGGTCACGGTGGTGGACGCGGAGCCCGACGAGGACACCCTGCGCGCGCTGCACAAGGCGATCGACGGGGTGCGCGGCGACCTGGAGGGGATGCGGTTCAACACCGCCATCGCCAAGATCACCGAGCTGAACAACCACCTGACCAAGGTGGGCGGCCCGGTGTCGCGGTCCGTCGCCGAGGCGCTGGTGCTGCTGGTCGCGCCGCTGGCCCCGCACGTCGCCGAGGAGCTGTGGCGCAGGCTGGGCCACGGCGACTCGGTCGTCCACCAGGACTTCCCGGTCGCCGACCCGGCGTACGTCGTGGACGAGACCGTCACCTGTGTGGTGCAGGTCAAGGGCAAGGTCAAGGCGCGTCTGGAGGTGCCGCCGGGGATCTCCGAGGCGGAGCTGGAGAAGGCCGCCCTGGCGGACGAGAAGGTCGTCGCGGCGCTGGGCGGGGCCGGAATCCGCAAGGTGATCGTGCGGGCGCCGAAGCTGGTGAACATCGTTCCGGCGTAGCCACGGCGGGATCGTCGCGGATCCCTTCCACGGGCTAGGGGTAGTCCCCTACGGGCAGGTTCGGGGTTTTTCTGGAACTCCGGGCCTGCCCGTTCCGTTTACCGTTGAGGAGTGACGCGGTGGACGCCGTGGCCGGTCGGAGGAGGAGCACCGTGGAAGCAGTGATCGCTGTCTTCGCCCTGCTGTTCGTGCTGTTCATGGTGCTCGGTGCCTACGCCACGGCGAAGGCCGTCGGCGCCGCCAAGCGCGGCGTGGACCGCACCCTCACCCAGGCCCGCCGCACCGTCGAGGACCACACCCTGCGCGCCAAGTCCCTCGCCCAGCCCGGCCCCGCGGGCGAGCTGGCCCAGCTGCGGCTGCGCCTGCGCACCACGATGCGGGCCACCAAGGAGGCCCTCCAGCGGGGCGCCACCGAGGACGAGTCGCTGAAGGAGTCCCTCAGCCTCTTCCAGCGCCTCAGCGCCCACGGGCACGAACTGGACGACGAACTGCGGCGCCTGGAGTCCGAACCGGACCGCGCCACGCTCACCGAGCGGCTTCCCGCGCTGCGTGAGCGCACCCGGCGCATCACCGACGCGGCCGACTCCCTGCGCTGGGCCGCCCGCGACCGCGCCCGCCACTTCGCCGACGACGACCTGGAATCGCTCAGCGCCCAGATAGACATGGAGAGCGGCGCCCTGCGCCACTGGACCACCACGGACACCCCGACCCCGGCCGCCTCCCCGGGGCCCGAGGCCACCGACCCCGGTGAGGCGGCCCGCCAGACCCGGCCGAAGGCGCCGCGCCCATCCGCCGCCGAGGAGCCGACGCGCCCCGCTATCACCCCGCCGGGTCCTCGCCTCACCTACCCCTGGCAGAAGAAGACCCGCCCGGAGAGCACCACCTGATCCCGCCACCGCGCTCCGGGGGGACCGGCCCGGACTGCCGTTCGGGCACTACGGCAGGTAACCTCCAGCTCATGTCCCGCCATGTCGCGATCGTCACCGATTCAACGGCCTACCTGCCGCCACGGACGATGGAGCGGCACGGCATCACGGCGGTCCCCCTGACCGTCGTCCTCGGCGACCGGGCGCTCGAAGAGGGCACCGAGATCTCGACCCGCTCCCTCGCCCAGGCACTCCAGAAGCGACGCCCCGTCACCACCTCGCGCCCCAGCCCCCAGCTCTTCGCCGAGCACTACCGCAAGGTCGCCGAGTCGGGCGCCAGCGCCATCGTCTCCCTGCACCTGTCCGCCGAGCTGTCCGGCACCCATGACGCGGCCCTGCTCGCCGCCCGTGAGGCGCCCGTGGCGGTACGGGTCGTCGACACCGGCATGATCGCGATGGCCCTCGGCTTCTGCGCGCTGGCCGCCGCCGAGACCGCGGAGGCGGGCGGCACGGCGGACGAGGCGGTGACCGCCGCGGAGAAGCGGGCCTCCGGCACCTCCGCCTACTTCTACGTCGACACCCTCGACTACCTGCGCCGAGGCGGCCGGATCGGCGCCGCGCAGGCCCTCTTCGGCTCGGCGCTCGCGGTGAAGCCGCTGCTCCAGCTGGACGGCGGCCGGATCGAACCGCTGGAGAAGGTGCGCACCGCGTCCAGGGCGATCGCCCGTCTTGAGGAGATCGCGGCCGACCGGGCGGGCAACGCCGAGGTCGACATCGCCGTCCACCATCTCGCCGCCGCCGACCGGGCGTCAGCGCTGGCGGAGCGGTTGCGGGCCCGGGTGCCGAGGCTGGCGGACCTGCATGTGAGCGAGGTGGGGGCGGTGATCGGGGCGCACACGGGTCCCGGGCTGCTGGGGGTCGTGGTGTCGCCGCGGTGACCGTGGTTCACACGTGTGGGTGACGGGGTTGTCCACAACCGGGAAGTAATCCCCGGAACTTGAGCAAGATCATCGCGGGTGGGCGTGATCGGGTGATGCTCGGTGCATGGAACTTCGATCACCTTCAGGTATGCCCGCCGGGCCCCGTACCCGGACGGCTGCGGCTGCGAGCAGTGGCCCGGGGCGGGGGCCCGCCTCCGACGGGCGGGTGCGGCACAGGCGGGTGCCGGCTGCGGCAGCGGCCGCTCAGGAGACGCGGCGGCGCGCAGAGGCGATGTTCGCGGAACGGGACGGGGAGCGGCGGGAGTCGGGGAGCGGACCGCCGGAGGAGCCGCGGTCCGGGCCGGAGCCGAGGCCGGGACGGGCGTCTGCGCGGGTGGGGCTTGCCGTGCGGGAGCGGATGCCGGTGTGGCTCCAGGCCCGGTGCGGTCTGCGGCCGAGGAACGTCATCGCGCTGAGCGTGCTGCTGGTCGCCGCCGCCGTCCTCGCCGTGCAGCACTTCTGGACCGGGCGGACGGAGGCCGTGCGGGCGCCGGAGGTGGTGCGGGCGGCGGAGCCGTTCGAGTCGGCGGCGCCGGATGCGGGGGCGGATGCGGGGGCGGTCAGCGCCGCGGGTGCCTCGGGTGCGCCCGCGGGTGAGATCGTCGTGGACGTCGGTGGCAAGGTGCGGGAGCCGGGGGTGCACCGTCTGCCGCCCGGTTCACGGGTGATGGACGCGTTGGAGGCGGCCGGAGGGGTCAGGCCGGGTACGGCCACCGAAGGGCTCAACCGGGCGCGGTTCCTGGTGGACGGCGAGCAGGTGGTCGTCGGAGGCCCCACCCCCACGCCGCTGCCCGCTCCGGTCGCGGGGGCCGGGGCAGGGACCGGGGGAGCCGGTGCCCCGGTGGCGCCGGTGTCGCTGAACACGGCCACCGCCGAGCAGCTCGACACCCTGCCGGGCGTCGGCCCCGTCCTGGCCCGGCACATCATCGACTACCGCACCCAGCATGGCGGCTTCCGCTCGGTGGACGAGCTGCGGGAGGTCAAGGGCATCGGAGACCAGCGGTACGCCGACCTACGGGACCTGGTACGGCCATGAGCGCCGACCGCCAGGGGCTCGCGCCTCCCGCCCGCCAACCGGTGCACGCGGCCTCGGGCAAGCGGCTCGGCGCCTCCGACCCCCGGCAGGAGGGCCCGACCGACCTGCGCCTCGTGCCGCCCGCGCTCGCCGCCTGGGCCACGGCGGCACTGACCCTGCACGCGCCACCGGGCCGGGTGACCGGTGTCGTCGCCGCCTGTGGGGCGACGGCAGTGGGGGTGCTGCTGTGGGCACGGCGTCGACGTCGGCGCCGGAGCCGGACAGCCGGGGCGGACGGTGGTTCGACGGCCGTCGCGGTGGTGGCCACGCTGCTCTGTGTCGCCGCCGCCGCCACCTCGGCCGGGCTGCACGGCGCCGATCTGCGCCGCGGACCCGTGCCGGAGCTGGCGGCCCGGTACGCCACGGTGACCGCGGAGGTCGAGGTCACCTCCGACCCCCGGCTCTCCCGGCCCCGGGTCACGGGCGACCGGATGCCGGAGCCCAGGGTGCTGGTCGGCGCGCGGGTGCGGGGTGTGGCGGTGACGGGCGGGGCGGCGGCGGTGACACGGACGCCGGTGCTGCTGATCGTGGACGCGGACGCCCACCGCTCAGCCGGCGGCGGGTCGGCGCGGGCGGCCTGGCTGGGGCTGCTGCCGTCGACCCGGGTCCGGGTCACGGGACGGCTGGCGCCCCCGCTGACGGGCGGCGACCGGATCGCGGCCGTGCTGCGGGTCGGCGAGGGGACGGCGCCCCGCGTGTCGGGCAGGCCGTCGGGACCGCAGCGGCTGGCGGGGCGGCTGCGGGCCGGGCTGCGGGAGGCCACCGACGGGCTGCCCCCGGACGCGCGGGCGCTGCTGCCGGGGCTGGTGGTCGGGGACACCTCGCGGCTCACGCCCGAGCTGGACGAGGCGTTCAAGGAGACCGACCTCGCCCACACGCTCGCCGTGTCCGGCAGCAACCTCACGATCGTCCTCGCCCTGCTGCTGGGACCGCCGGGCCTGGCGCGGCGCAGTGAACGCCGGGGGCTGGCGCCACGGCTCGGCGTCTCCCTGCGGACGACGGCGCTGCTCGGCGGGGCGCTCACGCTGGCCTTCGTCGTGGTGTGCCGACCGGACCCGAGCGTGCTGCGGGCGGCGGCCTGCGGAGCCGTGGTGCTGCTCGCCCTGGCGACGGGACGGCGCAGGTCGCTGGTCCCGGCACTGGCGACGGCGGTCCTGCTGCTGGTCCTGTACGACCCGTGGCTGGCCCGGAGTTACGGCTTCCTGCTCTCCGTGCTGGCGACCGGCGCCCTGCTCACCCTCGCCCCGCGCTGGAGCGCCGCCCTGCGGCGGCGTGGGGTGCCGCCGAGGCTGTCGGAGGCGGTGGCGGCGGCTGCCGCGGCGCAGGCGCTGTGCGCGCCGGTCGTCGTGGTGCTGTCGGCGCGGGTGAGTCTGGTGGCGGTGCCCTGCAACCTGCTGGCGGAGTTCGCGTTGGCCCCGGCCACGGTGCTGGGCTTCGCGGCGCTCGCGGCGGCACCGCTGACGATGCCGGTCGCCAAGGCGGCGGCGTGGCTCGCGAGTTGGCCAGTGGGGTGGCTCGCCCAGGTGGCGCGTACCGGGGCCGCGCTCCCCGGCGCGGGCGTCGTCTGGCCGGGCGACTGGACGGGGGCGGCGCTGCTCGCGCTCGTCGTCGCCGTGACCGTCCTGGCCGGGCGGCGGCTGTCACGGCACCCCTGGCTGTGCGGTGTCTGCGGGCTGCTGCTGGTGCTGGCGGTGGTGCGGCCACCCCCGCTGACCAGGGCGCTCACGGGCTGGCCACCGCCGGGGTGGCGGCTGGTGATGTGCGACGTGGGGCAGGGTGACGCGCTGGTACTGGCGGCGGGCGACGGCGCCGGGGTGGTGGTGGACGCCGGGCCCGACCCGGGTCTGGTGGACGGCTGCCTGCGCGACCTCGGCGTCACCAGCGTTCCGCTGCTTCTGCTGACCCACTTCCACGCCGACCACGTGGCGGGGCTGCCCGGGGTGCTGCGCGGCCGTTCGGTGGGGGCGATCGAGACGACGGGACTGGCGGAGCCCGCCGACCAGGCAGGGTTCGTGCGGCGGGAGGCCGCCGCGCGTGGGGTACCGGTCCGGACCGCGGTCGCGGGGGAGCGGCGGCGCACCGGGGACCTGTCCTGGGAGGTGCTGTGGCCCCCGCCGCCCCAGCCCCCGGGGGCCGACGCGCTCCACAGCCCCCACGGCGTCGACGAACCCAACGACGCCAGCGTCACCCTCCTGGTCAGCACGGCCGGACTGCGGATCCTGCTCCTCGGGGACCTCGAACCCCCGGGCCAGCGGGCGCTGCCGCGGGGCCCGGCGGCTGCGGCGCTGGACGGGGTGGACGTCATCAAAGTCGCCCATCACGGCTCGGCGTACCAGGACCCGGGGCTGATACGCGCGCTGGCGCCGCGGTTGGCGCTGATCTCCGCGGGCGCCGACAACCCG
This sequence comes from Streptomyces sp. NPDC006997, assembly GCF_040635175.1. Taxonomy (NCBI): domain Bacteria; kingdom Bacillati; phylum Actinomycetota; class Actinomycetes; order Kitasatosporales; family Streptomycetaceae; genus Streptomyces; species Streptomyces sp. NPDC006997. Next base: position 155,386 of record NZ_JBEYHH010000009.1, on the reverse strand, counting down.
TACGGGCATCCGGCTCCGGCGACGGTCGCGGCGCTGCGGGCGGGCGGGGCGGCGGTGGCGCGGACGGACCGGGACGGGGCGGTGGCGGTCGTGACGGAGGGGGGTGAACTGCGGGTGGCGGACGACGGAGACTGAGCGCATGGATTCCGCACAGACTGACGCCTACCTCGACCGGCTCGGCGCCGAACGCCCCGCCCGGCCCACCGCCGACGCCCTCCGCACCCTGCATCTGCGGCACCTGGAGACCGTGCCCTTCGAGAACCTGTCGATCCACCTCGGCGAGGAGATCGTGCTCACGGAGGAACGGCTGCTGGGCAAGGTGCTGGGCACGCGCCGGGGCGGGTTCTGTTACGAGCTGAACGGGGCGTTCGCGGCGCTGCTCACCACGCTGGGCTTCGAGGTCACCCTGCTGGCGGCGCGGGTGCACACCCCGGGCGGCGGGCTGGGCATCCCGTTCGACCACCTCGCGCTGCTGGTGCGGACGGTGGACGGCGGGGAGTGGCTGGCCGACATCGGGTTCGGCGGGCTGAGCAACGGGCCGTTGGCGTGGCGGGAGCGGGGCGACCAGGTGGACGACGCCGGGGTGTTCCGGCTCGTGGACGTGGCGGGCACGGGGGGTGACGTGGACGTGGTGAAGGACGGCACGCCGCAGTACCGGCTGGAGACACGGCCGAGGGCGCTGGGTGACTTCGTCGCCGGGGCGTGGTGGCACCGGACCTCGCCGGAGTCGCACTTCACCCGGTCCCTGGTGTGCTCACGGCTCACCGAGGACGGTGGGCGGGTCACGCTGAGCGGGCGGAAGGTGAAGGTGACCGGCGTGGACGGGGCGGTGTCGGAGGTGCGGGAGCTGGGCGACGACGCGGAGGTGCTGGCGGCCTACCGGGACCGCTTCGGGATCGAGCTGGCGCGCGTGCCGCAGGTGCGGGGGACGGAGAACGGCGGGCGTGAGTGAGGTGAGACATGTGCTGGTGCTGCCCGACCGGGACGCCGCGGAGGAGGCGGCCGAGGTGCTCGCCGAGCGTTTCGGGATCACGGAGGAACCCCGGATCGTGCGGGACGCGCTGGCGGGGGAGGACGACGCCGAGGACGCGCAGTGGCTGGTGCTGCTGCGGGACACGGAGGAACGACTGGACGCCGGGCAACTGGACGCGTTCGCGGGGGAGTGGGAGGGCTGGCGGGAGGAGCCGTAGACCGAGGGCGACCCGCTCGCTCTCCTTCATGGACTGCCCGGCCGGTTGTCAGTGCCCCATGACATGCTGAACGCGATGGCCAGGAAGACTGTGAACGATGATCCCCTCGCGTCGGTGACTCTCGCCGTGGGGCAGGAGGACCTGCTGCTCGACCGTGCCGTGCGGGAGGTGGTGGCCGCCGCCAAGGCCACCGACGCCGACACGGACGTGCGGGAGCTGACGCCGGAGCAGTTGCAGCCGGGGACGCTCGCCGAGCTGACCAGCCCGTCGCTCTTCGCCGAGCGCAAGGTCGTGGTGGTGCGCAACGCGCAGGACCTGTCGGCCGACACGGTCAAGGACGTGAAGGCGTATCTGGCGGCGCCCGCCGAGGAGATCACGCTCGTGCTGCTGCACGCGGGCGGGGCCAAGGGCAAGGGGCTGCTCGACGCCGCGCGCAAGGCGGGGGCGCGGGAGGTGGCCTGCCCGAAGATGACCAAACCGGCGGACCGGCTGGCCTTCGTACGGCAGGAGTTCCGGGCGCTCGGCCGGTCGGCGACACCGGAGGCGTGCCAGGCGCTCGTCGACGCGATCGGCAGTGATCTGCGGGAGCTGGCGTCGGCGGTGTCGCAGTTGGTCGCGGATGTCGAGGGCACGATCGACGAGGCGGTCGTGGGGCGGTACTACACCGGGCGGGCCGAGGCGTCGAGCTTCACCGTCGCCGACCGGGCGGTGGAGGGGCGGGCGGCGGAGGCGCTGGAGGCGCTGCGGTGGTCGCTCGCGACCGGGGTGGCTCCGGTGCTGATCACCAGCGCCCTGGCGCAGGGGGTCCGGGCGATCGGCAAGCTGTCCTCCGCCCGCGGCGGACGCCCCGCCGACCTCGCCCGTGAGCTGGGGATGCCGCCGTGGAAGATCGACCGGGTCCGCCAGCAGATGCGCGGCTGGACCCCGGACGCTGTCGCCGTGGCCCTGCGCGCCGTGGCCGAGGCGGACGCCGGGGTGAAGGGCGGCGGGGACGACCCCGGGTACGCGCTGGAGAAGGCGGTCGTCACGATCGCCCGCGCGGCCCGCTCGCGGGGTGCCCGGGCGTAGTGCACGCGGTGGGGTGCCCATGGGGTGGCGGTGTGTGGTCCTCCTGGTGATGGCCTGTGCGGTCCGCTCGCGGGGTGCCGGGTCGCGCCACCAGGACGGGTGGGCGGGGCATCGCCGTCATCTGCGGCGGCGACACCGCGATGGAGGAGGCGACCTTCCTCTCCCGCTTCGGGCGTAGTGCACGTGGTGGCGTGCCCATGGCGTGGCGGTGCGTGGTCCTCCCGGTGATCGCCCGCGCGGCCCGCTCGCGGGGTGCCCGGCTGTAGGCGACCCGGCGGCACAACCACCGGGCGGTCGCGGCCGGGCGTAGTCCACCGGCGGCACGCCCGCGAGGGAACGGCGCGCGGCACGCCCGCGAGGGCACGGCGCGCGGCACGCCCGCGAGGGCACGGCGCGCGGCCCACCCGCGAGGGAACGGCGCGCGGCACGCCCGCGAGGGCACGGCGCGCGGCCCACCCGCGAGGGAACGGCGCGCGGCCCACCCGGATGACGGCGCCTCCCCCCAGGAGGAGAATCGGACACATCAGCCAAAATCGCCGAGTGCACGGAGAGGTGGCGGTTCCGGTGGCTGAACACGCGCACGCTCAACTCGTCCGCAAGGGCTACGACGCCTTCGTACGCGGGGACATGGAGGCCCTGCGCGGGCTGCTCGCGGCGGACTGCACGCATCATGTGCCCGGCAGCCACCCGCTGTCCGGGGACTTCAAGGGGCAGGACGCGATCATCGACATGTACGGCAGGCTCGCCGAGGAGACCGCCGGGACGATGCGGGTCGAGATGCTCAACGTGATGGTCGACGGCCGGGGGCACGCCGTCGCCCTGCACCGCTTCCAGGCCGAGCGGGGCGGCCGGAGCTACGACGACACCGGATGCCTGATCTTCCGGATCGTCGGTGAGAAGGTCACCGACATCGACGAGTGCGTCGGCGACATCGACGAGGCCGACGCGTTCTGGGCGTGATCACCGGACGACGGCGTCATGCCGGAGGCCCCGGTGCCCGCCCTGGGGAAGGGCGTGGCGCCGGGGCCTCCGGGTGAAGAGGGAGAGCCGCCCCCGCGTGGCGAACGCAGGCCGCGGGCGGCTCGGAGGTGCCGGTGGGGAGCGGATGAGAGAGGGCCCGCTCTACGTCCCGCCGACGGTCAGATCAGAGAAGGTTCTCAGCCCTTGAGGGACGCGACCTTGGCGGCCAGCGCCGACTTCTTGTTGGCGGCCTGGTTCTTGTGGATGACGCCCTTGGAGACGGCCTTGTCGAGCTGGCGCGCGGCAGCGCGCTGGTACTCGGTGGCCTTCTCGGCGTCACCCGCGGCAGCGGCCTCACGGGCCTTGCGGATCGCGGTCTTCAGAGAGGACTTGACGGCCTTGTTGCGCAGCCGGGCCTTCTCGTTGGTCTTGTTCCGCTTGATCTGGGACTTGATGTTCGCCACGAATGAGCCTTTTCAGGTTCAGGCACGGAGCCGCCAGGAAACCCTGAAGGTCCCGTACCAGGTGATTTCTTGAGGTGTGTCCCGCGCTGAGAGGGCATGAGACACAGCCCCCCACACTACCAGCGGCCCGTTGAGTGGCCCAAACCCGCTCCCGGTCGCCGCCCGTGGGACCATGGAGGCTACGTATCGATCCGACCCGAGGCATAAGGCGCCTCAAGAGACAGGACCCTGCGTGCCCGCGACCCCTAACAATGTGCCCGAGCCGAGCCGTACCGACCCGGCTCTGATCCGCAACTTCTGCATCATCGCGCACATCGACCACGGCAAGTCCACGCTAGCCGACCGGATGCTCCAGCTGACCGGGGTGGTCGAGCAGCGGCAGATGCGCGCTCAGTACCTCGACCGTATGGACATCGAGCGCGAGCGCGGCATCACGATCAAGTCCCAGGCGGTGCGGCTGCCGTGGGCTCCCACCCACGACAAGAGCGACACGCACATCCTCAACATGATCGACACCCCGGGGCACGTCGACTTCACGTACGAGGTCTCGCGGTCGCTCGCCGCCTGCGAGGGGACCATCCTCCTCGTCGACGCCGCCCAGGGCATCGAGGCCCAGACCCTCGCCAACCTCTACCTGGCGATGGAGAACGACCTCACGATCATCCCCGTACTCAACAAGATCGACCTGCCGGCCGCGCAGCCGGAGAAGTTCGCCGAGGAGCTGGCGAACCTGGTCGGGTGTGAGCCGGACGACGTGCTGAAGGTCTCCGCCAAGACCGGGCTCGGGGTCGAGGCGCTGCTGGACAAGGTCGTCGCCGAGATCCCCGCGCCGGTCGGCGTCAAGGACGCCCCCGCCCGCGCCATGATCTTCGACTCGGTCTACGACTCCTACCGCGGTGTCGTGACGTACGTCCGTGTCATCGACGGCCAGCTCAACCGGCGTGAGCGCATCCGGATGATGTCCACCAACGCCACGCACGAGCTGCTGGAGATCGGGACGAACTCACCCGAGATGCTCCCGGCCGACGGGCTCGGCGTCGGTGAGGTGGGCTATCTGATCACCGGGGTGAAGGACGTCCGCCAGTCGAAGGTGGGTGACACCGTCACCAGCCAGCACAAGGGCGCCACGGAAGCGCTCGGCGGTTACAAGGACCCGAAGCCGATGGTGTTCTCCGGTCTGTATCCGCTGGACGGCTCCGACTACCCCGAGCTGCGCGAGGCCCTCGACAAGCTCCAGCTCAACGACGCCGCCCTGGTCTACGAGCCGGAGACCTCCGCGGCCCTCGGCTTCGGCTTCCGCGTCGGCTTCCTGGGCCTGCTCCACCTCGACGTGATCCGCGAGCGCCTGGAGCGCGAGTTCGGGCTCGACCTGATCGCCACCGCGCCGAACGTGGTCTACCGCGTGATCATGGAGGACGGCGAGGAGCACACGGTCACCAACCCCAGCGAGTTCCCCGAGGGGAAGATCGCCGAGGTCTTCGAGCCGGTCGTACGGTCGACGATCCTCGCGCCCACCGAGTTCATCGGCGCGATCATGGAGCTGTGCCAGACCCGGCGCGGCACGCTGCTCGGCATGGACTACCTCTCCGAGGACCGCGTCGAGATCCGCTACACGCTCCCGCTCGCCGAGATCGTCTTCGACTTCTTCGACCAGCTGAAGTCCAAGACCCGCGGCTACGCCTCCCTGGACTACGAGCCCACGGGCGAGCAGTCCAGCTCGCTCGTCAAGGTCGACATCCTGCTGCACGGCGACAAGGTGGACGCCTTCTCGGCGATCACCCACAAGGACCAGGCGTACGCGTACGGCGTACGGCTCGTCGCCAAGCTGAAGGAGCTGATCCCGCGGCAGAACTTCGAGGTGCCGGTACAGGCGGCCATCGGCTCCCGGGTGATCGCCCGCGAGACCATCCGCGCCATCCGCAAGGACGTCCTCGCCAAGTGCTACGGCGGTGACATCTCCCGCAAGCGGAAGCTGCTGGAGAAGCAGAAGGAAGGCAAGAAGCGCATGAAGATGGTGGGTTCCGTGGAGGTTCCGCAGGAGGCCTTCATCGCGGTGCTCTCCAGCGACGACAGCGCGGGGTCGGGCAAGGCCAAGAAGTAACCGGGCCAACCAGGCGCAGCAGGGGCCCGTCGTACGCGAGTGCGGCGGGCCCCTGGTCACGTCCACGGCCACAGCCCGGAGGAAGTCACAGGGCGCGGGCCCTTACGTCACGGCCGGTCGGGCTTTACTCTGATCTCCACTCACAGGTTACTCGCGAGTTAAACAAGTGCCCTGAGAGTGCTACGAGCCCCCTGTCTACGAGCCCCTGTCCACGAGCCCACAGATTACGAGCCCCTGATCCAGCCGCACCGTCGCGGGCCCCGGAGGATGTCGTGAGCGACACACAGACCCTGATCGAGAACCGTCCGCCGTCCGTGGCTGGCCTCTTCCTGGAGCGGGTGGCGGCCACCCCGGACGCCGAGGCCTACCGCTACCCGGTGCCCGCGGCCTCCGGCGAGGGTCCCGACGACTGGAAGTCGCTGACCTGGGCGCAGGCCGCGGAACGGGTGTTCAACATCGCCGCCGGACTGATCGAGCTGGGCGTCGAGCCGGAGCAGCGGGTCGCGCTCGCCTCCAGCACCCGTCTGGAGTGGATCCTCAACGACCTCGGCATCATGTGCGCGGGCGCCGCGACGACGACCGTCTACCCGCAGACCAACGCGGACGAGTCGGCGTACATCCTCTCCGACTCCGAGAGCCGGGTGCTGATCGCGGAGAACGCCGAGCAGCTCGCCAAGGCCGTCGAGAAGCGCGCCGAGCTGCCCGAGCTGACGCACGTCGTGGTCGTCGACGGCGACGGCGTGGAGAGCGGTGACTGGATCCTGACCCTCGCCGAGCTGGAGAGCCGGGGCGCCGCCCGGCTGGAGAAGGACCCCGAGCTGGTCAGGGAGCGGGTCGGCGCGATCACCAAGGACCAGCTCGCCACCCTCATCTACACCTCCGGCACCACCGGCCGGCCCAAGGGCGTACGCCTCCCGCACGACAACTGGTCGTACATGGCGAAGGCGATCGCCGCGACCGGCATGGTCGGGGCGGACGACGTGCAGTACCTGTGGCTGCCGCTCGCGCACGTCTTCGGCAAGGTGCTCACCTCCGGCCAGATCGAGGTCGGCCACGTCACCGCCGTCGACGGCCGGGTGGACAAGATCATCGAGAACCTGCCGGTGGTGCGGCCGACGTACATGGCGGCCGTCCCGCGCATCTTCGAGAAGGTCTACAACGGCGTCGCGGCGAAGGCCCGCGCGGGCGGCGGCGCCAAGTACAAGATCTTCCAGTGGGCCGCCGAGGTCGCCCGGGAGTACGCCAGGACCAGCCAGGACAACTTCCGCCGCACCGGCAGCGCGAGCGTCCCCTTCGGGCTGCGCACCAAGCACGGCGTCGCCGACAAGCTCGTCTACGCCAAGATCCGCGAGGCCTTCGGCGGCAACCTGCGCGCCTGCATCTCCGGCTCCGCCGCCCTCGCGCCCGACATCGGCTTCTTCTTCGCCGGTGCCGGCATCCACATCCTGGAGGGCTACGGCCTCACCGAGTCCTCCGCCGCGTCCTTCGTCAACCCCGGCGAGGCCTACCGCACCGGCACCGTCGGCAAGCCGCTGCCCGGCACGGAGGTCCGCATCGCCGACGACGGCGAGATCCTGATGCGCGGCCCCGGCATCATGCAGGGCTACCACAAGCTGCCCGAGAAGACCGCCGAGGTGCTGGAGCCGGACGGCTGGTTCCACACCGGCGACATCGGCGAGCTGTCCCCCGACGGCTACCTGCGCATCACCGACCGCAAGAAGGACCTCATCAAGACCTCCGGCGGCAAGTACATCGCCCCGGCGGAGGCCGAGGGGCAGTTCAAGGCGGTCTGCCCGTACGTCTCCAACATCCTCGTGCACGGCGCCGACCGGAACTACTGCACCGCGCTCATCGCGCTCGACGAGCCGTCGATCCTGCAGTGGGCGGCGGAGAACGGCCTGGAGGGCAAGTCGTACGCGGAGGTCGTCGCCGCGCCCGCCACGGTCGAGCTGATCGACGGGTACGTGCGGGAGCTGAACCAGGGGCTCCAGCGGTGGCAGACCATCAAGAAGTTCCGGCTGCTGCCGCGGGACCTCGACGTGGAGCACGGCGAGCTGACACCGAGCCTGAAGCTGAAGCGGCCGGTGGTGGAGCGGGAGTACGGGCACCTGATCGAGGAGATGTACGCGGGGTCGCGCGAGGCGTAGGGGGGAGGGAGTGGTGGCGGGGGCCGCGGGCGGCCGCGAACCGCCCGGGGCCCCGGACCAGCCAGGGCCCCGCGCCCCTTTGCGTCGCTCCCCCTACCGCTTTCGATCAGAATCGGCCAGCTTCGGATAGGCGTACTACAGCTATCTCACCCCCGGCGGCCCACTTCGGTAACTCGGTGCGTACGGGTGCCGTCTTTCTGTCACCCTGTCGGCACTGACCGAGGTCTGTCCGTCCGAGCCGTCCGGGGAGCCGTCCATGGGGGCCATTCCCACGCAACGGGAGACCGTCTCCCCGGCCTCCGAGGAGCCCGCGGACGCGGCCACCGCGGCGCACCTGCGCGCCACCCTGTCCGGGAGTCCCCTCGCGCCCGGCACCGCCCGCGGCCTGGTCCGCGCGGCGCTGGGCGAGTGGACCGACCGCGGTCTGCCCGGCACCGAGAGGATCAGCGGCCGTCTCGCCCACGACGCCATGGTGGCCGTCAGCGAACTGGTCACCAACGCCGTCGTGCACGCCGGGACCGACGTCGTGCTGGCCTGCCGTCTGGACCCCGGCACCGGCGCGCTGGTCGTGGAGGTCACCGACCGGCACCCCGCACGCCCGCCGCGCGGGGCGCCGCGACAGGGGCGCGGGCTGCGCCTGGTCGCCGCCCTCGCGGATGCCTGGGGCGTCAGCTACCAGCGCGGCGCCAAGACGGTGTGGGCGCGGCTCCCGGCCGAGGAGCCGGACCGGATCGCCGGGACCGCCGACCTCGGCCTGCACGTCGCCGAGCTGCTCGCCCCCGGGCCCCGCCCCTCCGGCGCCGACCGGGACTGGCTGGGCCGGGGCGCCCTGTCCTTCCTCGCCGAGGCCTCCGACCTGCTCGCCGGACAGCTCGACGAGAACCTGGTCGCCGCGCTCACCGGCCAGCTGATCGTGCCCCGGCTGGCCGACTGGTGCGCGGTCTGGCTGGAGGACGAGGCGATGGGCCGCGTCGGCGGCTGGGGCGCCGACGGGGCCGGCGGGCTGTCCGGCGCCCGGCTCGCGCGCGTCTGGCACCGCCGCGAGGACTGCCTGGAGGACCTCCGCCAGATCCTGGAGAAGGACCCGCCGCGGCCGCCCGACGCCCTGCGCTCCGGCCCCGTCCCCTACCCGTGGCCCGGCACCGCGCTCGGCCCGCGCGGAACGCACGGCGCCGCCCTCGCCTACCGCCTCGTCGCGGGCGGACGCCCGCTGGGCACCCTCGTCATCGGCCGGGCCGGACTGCCCCGCTTCCCCGACGAGATCACCGGCCTCGTCGAGGACCTCGGCCGCCGGGTCGCGCTCGCCATCGGCGCCGCCCGCCAGTACGCCCGGCAGGCCACCATCAGCGCCGTGCTCCAGCGCGGACTGCTGCCCGGCGCGGTCGCCGAGATCCCCGGCGTGCGCAGCGCCCTCGTCCACGAACCCTGCGACCAGGGCGGACCCAGCGGCGACTTCTACGATCTGTTCCCCGCCGGGAACGGCCGCTGGTGCTTCGCCATCGGCGACGTCCAGGGCAAGGGGCCCGAGGCCGCCGTCGTCATCGGGCTCGCCCGGCCCTGGCTGCGGCTGCTGGCCCGCGAGGGCTACCGCGTCGCCGACGTCCTGGACCGGCTCAACCAGCTCCTCCTCGACGACGCCACCGAGGCCGCCGACGCCGCCGCCCGCGCCCTGGTCGGCCCGGTCCCGCCCGGCGAGGGCCCGCAGACCCGCTTCCTCTCCCTGCTCTACGGCGATCTCGTGCCCCGCGACGGCGGCGGCGTCCGCCTCACCCTCGCCTCCGCGGGCCACCCGCTGCCGCTGGTCCTCCGTCCCGACGGCACCGTGCGCACCGCGGCCCGCCCGCAGACCCTGCTCGGCGTCGTCGAGGACGAGACGTACACCAGCGAGACGGTCGACCTGGCCCCCGGCGACAGCCTGCTCTGCGTCACCGACGGGGTCACCGAGCGGCGCAGCGGCTCCCGCCAGTTCGACGACGAGGACGGCCTCGCGACCGCGCTCGCCGGATGCGCCGGGCTCGGCGCCGACCTGATCGCGGAACGCATCCGGCGCCTGGTCCACGACTTCGGCGGACGGCCGCCGGAGGACGACCTCGCGCTGCTGGTCCTCCAGGCGGAGTAGGCCCCGGCGCCGATGCCGGACAATGGAGTACATGCCTTCCGCACTCCCCGACGGCGAACCCGTCCCCGCCGACGGCGCGCTGCCCGCGTCCGCGCTCGCCCGGGCGGCGACCCGCCCCCTCGGGTTCTACCTGCACGTCCCGTACTGCGCGACCCGCTGCGGCTACTGCGACTTCAACACCTACACCGCGACCGAGCTGCGCTCCACCGGCGGCGTCCTCGCCTCCCGCGACAACTACGCCGACACCCTCACCGACGAGGTCCGCCTCGCCCGCAAGGTTCTCGGCGACGACCCGCGCGAGGTCCGCACGGTGTTCGTGGGGGGCGGTACGCCGACGCTGCTGGCCGCCGAGGACCTCGTACGGATGCTGCGGGCGATCCGCGACGAGTTCGGGCTCGCGGCGGACGCCGAGGTCACGACGGAGGCCAACCCGGAGTCGGTGGACCCGGCGTACCTCGCGGCCCTCCGCGAGGGCGGCTTCAACCGGATCTCCTTCGGGATGCAGAGCGCCCGTCAGCACGTCCTGAAGGTCCTCGACCGCACCCACACCCCCGGCCGCCCCGAGGCGTGCGTCGCGGAGGCCCGCGCGGCGGGCTTCGACCACGTCAACCTGGACCTGATCTACGGCACCCCGGGCGAGTCCGACGACGACTGGCGGGCGTCCCTGGACGCGGCGCTCGGCGCCGGACCCGACCACGTCTCGGCGTACGCGCTGATCGTCGAGGAGGGCACGCAGCTCGCCCGCCGCATCCGCCGCGGCGAGGTCCCGACGACCGACGACGACGTGCACGCGGACCGGTACCTGATCGCGGACGAGGTGCTGTCGGGGGCGGGCCTCGACTGGTACGAGGTCTCCAACTGGGCGGCCTCCGAGGCCGCCCGCTGCCTGCACAACGAGCTGTACTGGCGCGGCGCCGACTGGTGGGGCGCGGGCCCCGGCGCCCACTCCCACGTCGGCGGCGTGCGCTGGTGGAACGTGAAGCACCCGGGGGCGTACGCGGCGGCGCTGGCGGACGGCCGGTCACCGGGCGCGGGTCGCGAACTCCTGTCGGACGAGGACCGCCGCGTCGAGCGCGTCCTGCTGGAGCTGCGGCTCAGGGAGGGCGTACCGCTGTCGCTGCTGCGGGAGGCGGGCCTCGCGGCGGCGGGGCGCGCGCTGGCGGAGGGGCTGCTCCAGCGGGACCCCTACGACGAGGGGCGGGCCGTGCTGACGCTGCGCGGACGGCTCCTCGCGGACGCGGTGGTGCGGGACCTGGTGGACTGAGGGGTCACCCCCGCTTCGGCGGGGAGCAGGAGCTGCTCGGCCGTGTGGACGAGCTGATCGACGGACCACCTCCGCAGCGGCGGAGAGCAGCCCACCAGGCCCGGTCTGTCAACGGTCGGACGGCGTTCAGGACACGGTCACGTGATCGATTAGTCGTTCCACGCTGCCCAACAGCTCCGGCTCCAGGTCCTTGTAGGACGTCACCCGCTTCAGGATCTCCTGCCACACCGCGCCGGTGTTGTCCGACGGCCACCCCAGCGCCCGGCACACCCCCGTCTTCCAGTCCTGGCCGCGCGGGACCCGTGGCCAGGAGCCGATGCCCAGGGACGACGGCTTCACCGCCTCCCAGACGTCGATGTACGGGTGGCCGACGACGAGGGCGTGTCCGCTGGTGACCGACTGTGCGATGCGCCACTCCTTCGAGCCGGGGACGAGGTGGTCGACCAGGACGCCCAGGCGGGCGTCCGGGCCCGGGGCGAAGTCGGCGACGATCGACGGCAGGTCGTCGACGCCCTCCAGGTACTCCACGACGACGCCCTCCACGCGCAGGTCGTCGCCCCAGACCTTCTCCACCAGCTCGGCGTCATGGCGGCCCTCGACGTAGATGCGCCCGGCGCGGGCGACGCGCGCGCGGGCGCCGGGGACGGCGACCGAGCCGGAGGCGGTGCGGGTGGGGCGTACCGGACCCCTGGCCGGTCGCACCAGGGTCACCGGCTCGCCCTCCAGCAGGAACCCGCGCGGCTCCAGCGGGAACACCCGGTGCTTGCCGAAGCGGTCCTCCAGGGTGACCGTGCCCGCCTCGCAGCGGATCACGGCGCCGCAGAAGCCGGTGCCCTGTTCCTCCACCACCAGACCGGGGTCCGCCGGGACCTCGGGGGCGGGCCGGGGCTTCTTCCAGGGCGGGGTCAGGTCGGCGGAGTACTGGCGCATTCGGATGACGATATGGACACCCCCGCGCGCCCTCAGCGCGACACGCCGAAACGCGCCGCCAGCGCGTCCCGCTGGGCCCGCACGAACGCCGCGTCCACCGCCGCCCCGTGACCGGGCACGTACACCGCGCCCCCGCCGCCCAGGGACAGCAGCCGGTCCAGTGCCTCCGGCCACCGCGCCGGTACGGCGTCGGGCCCCGCCTGCGGCTCCCCGGACTCCTCGACCAGGTCCCCGCAGAACACCACCTCCGGGTCGCCCGGCACCAGCACGGCGAGGTCGTACGCCGTGTGCCCCGGACCCACGTTGGCCAGCAGCACCTGCCGCCCGCTGCCCAGGTCGAGCGTCCACTCGCCGGAGACGTGGTGCCGGGGCGCGGTCAGCGTCTCGGCGGCCTCCGCGGCCAGGTCCTCGGCGAGACCGTGCCGTACGGCGTCCGCGCGCAGCTCCTCACGGCCGTGCCGGGAGCCGAGCACCGCGTCCACGCCGACCGCGCCGTACACCTCGGCGCCCGCGAACGCCGCCGCGCCGAAGACGTGGTCGAAGTGCGGATGGGTGAGAGCGAGATGGGTCACACGGTCCCCGGCGAGCGACTGCGCCCGCGTACGCGACCGGGCGCCCTCCGCGAGGCTCGACCCCGCGTCGACCACCAGGGCCGCGCCCGCCCCGACCACCAGCCCCACCGTGCAGTCCCAGCCCGGCAACCGGCACCGCCCGACCCCCGGCGCCAGCCGTTCCCACCCCAGCTCTTCCCAAGTCACCGTCATACCCGCGACGCTAGTCGCGACGCCCGTTCACCGACGCCGTCACGGGACCGGCCTTGCCGGGGGCGTACCCGACCGCCGTACACTGGGCCGGGTAAGGCTGGCACTCGCGAGCGCCGAGTGCCAGGGGGAGCGCCGAGGGGAAGACCGCTGGAGGTGTGCGCGATGCTCAGTGAACGAAGGCTGCAGGTGCTGCGCGCCATCGTCCAGGACTACGTCGGCACCGAGGAGCCCGTCGGTTCCAAGGCCCTCACCGAGCGGCACGGCCTCGGGGTCTCCCCGGCCACCGTCCGCAACGACATGGCCGCCCTGGAGGACGAGGGGTACATCGCCCAGCCGCACACCAGCGCCGGGCGGATCCCCACCGACAAGGGCTACCGGCTCTTCGTGGACAAGCTCGCCGAGGTGAAGCCGCTGACCGCGCCCGAGCGGCGCGCGATCCAGAACTTCCTCGACGGCGCCGTCGACCTCGACGACGTCGTGGCGCGCACGGTGCGGCTGCTGGCGCAGCTGACCCGGCAGGTCGCGGTCGTGCAGTACCCGTCGCTGACCCGTTCCACGGTGCGGCACGTGGAGCTGCTGGCGCTGGCCCCGGCGCGGCTGATGCTGGTGCTGATCACGGACACCGGGCGGGTCGAGCAGCGGATGGTCGACTGCCCGGCGCCGTTCGGCGAGACGTCGCTGGCGGACCTGCGGGCGCGGCTGAACAGCCGGGTCGCGGGCCGCCGCTTCACCGACGTGCCCACCCTCGTCGAGGACCTGCCGGAGGCCTTCGACCTGGAGGACCGCGGCACGGTCTCGACGGTGCTCTCCACCCTGCTGGAGACCCTCGTCGAGGAGAACGAGGAGCGGCTGATGATCGGCGGCACCGCCAATCTCACCCGCTTCGGACACGACTTCCCCCTCGTGATCCGGCCCGTCCTGGAGGCCCTGGAGGAGCAGGTGGTGCTCCTCAAGCTCCTGGGTGAGGCGAAGGATCCGGGCATGACCGTCCGTATCGGTCACGAGAACGCCCACGAGGGGCTCAACTCCACGTCGGTGGTGTCGGTCGGCTACGGTTCGGGCGGCAGGGCAGTAGCCAAACTCGGCGTGGTCGGACCGACGCGCATGGATTACCCGGGAACGATGGGAGCGGTACGAGCGGTGGCACGGTACGTCGGACAGATCCTGGCGGAGTCGTAGGTGGCCACGGACTACTACGCCGTTCTCGGCGTGCGTCGCGACGCGTCGCAGGAAGAGATCAAGAAGGCCTTCCGGCGGCTCGCACGCGAGCTGCACCCGGACGTCAACCCCGATCCGAAGACCCAGGAGCGGTTCAAGGAGATCAACGCCGCTTACGAGGTGCTGTCGGACCCGCAGAAGAAGCAGGTCTACGACCTCGGCGGCGACCCGCTGTCCCAGGCGGGCGGCGCGGGCGCGGGCGGCTTCGGCGCGGGCGGCTTCGGGAACTTCTCGGACATCATGGACGCGTTCTTCGGTACGGCGTCGCAGCGCGGACCGCGCTCGCGCACCCGCCGCGGCCAGGACGCGATGATCCGGATCGAGGTGGAGCTGGACGAGGCGGCCTTCGGCACGACCAAGGACATCCAGGTCGACACGGCCGTCGTCTGCTCCACCTGCAACGGTGAGGGCGCCGCGCCGGGCACCACCGCGCAGACCTGTGACATGTGCCGCGGCCGCGGTGAGGTCTCCCAGGTCACCCGGTCCTTCCTGGGCCAGGTCATGACCTCGCGGCCGTGCCCGCAGTGCCAGGGCTTCGGCACCGTCGTGCCGACCCCGTGCCCGGAGTGCGCCGGTGACGGCCGGATCCGCTCCCGGCGGACGCTGACCGTGAAGATCCCGGCCGGTGTCGACAACGGCACCCGCATCCAGCTCGCCGGCGAGGGCGAGGTCGGCCCCGGCGGCGGTCCCGCCGGTGACCTGTACGTCGAGATCCACGAGCTGCCGCACCCCATGTTCCAGCGGCGCGGCGACGACCTGCACTGCACGGTCACCCTCCCGATGACGGCGGCGGCCCTCGGCACGAAGGTGCCGCTGGAGACGCTCGACGGCATGGAGGAGGTCGACATCCGCCCCGGCACCCAGTCCGGGCAGTCGATCCCGCTGCACGGGCGCGGGGTGACGCACCTGCGCGGCGGCGGGCGCGGCGACCTCATCGTGCACGTCGAGGTGCAGACGCCGTCCAAGCTCGACGTCGAGCAGGAGCGGCTGCTGCGCGAGCTGGCCAAGCTGCGCGGCGAGGAGCGTCCGCAGGGGCAGTTCCAGCCCGGCCAGCAGGGCCTGTTCTCCCGGCTGAAGGACGCCTTCAACGGGCGCTGAGGGTCACCTCGGCCGTCGCTGACATGCGGAGTCCTCCGTAGGCATATGTCTACGGAAGACTCGATTCGGACTGGCGCGGAGGACGTGACAACATGCCGTCATGTCCTCCGCACTGACCGATCTCCTCGCCCGTCCGATCGTGCAGGCCCCCATGGCGGGCGGCGTCTCCGTGCCCCGCCTCGCCGCGGCCGTCTCCGAGGCGGGCGGCCTCGGCTTCCTCGCCGCCGGGTACAAGACCGCCGACGGGATGTACCAGGAGATCAAGCAGCTGCGGAGCCTCACCCCACGCCCCTTCGGCGTCAACCTCTTCCTGCCCCAGCCCGAGTATCCCGGTGCGGGCACCGGCCCCTCTGGAGCGGCTGACGCCGCGCCGCCCTACACCGCCGCCGTCGACGTGTACGCCCACCAGCTCGCCGGTGAGGCCGTCTGGTACGAGACCGAGCTGGGCGACGCCGACAGCGGCCGGGACGACGGCTACGAGCCCAAGCTCTCCGTCCTCCTGGACAACCCGGTGCCGGTGGTGTCGTTCCACTTCGGCGTACCCGCGCCCGACGTGCTGGCCTCCCTGCGCCGCGCCGGGACGTTCACCCTGGTCACCGCGACCACCGTCGACGAGGCCGTCGCCGTCGAGCAGGCCGGGGCGGACGCGGTGATCGTGCAGGGCGTCGAGGCAGGCGGCCACCAGGGCACCCACCGCGACCTCCCCGAGCGGGACGGCGCCGGGATCGGGCTGCTCTCCCTGCTCGCCCAGGTCCGGGAGGCGGTGAGCGTGCCCCTCGTCGCCGCCGGAGGCGTCATGCGCGGCAGCCAGATCGCCGCCGTCCTCGCGGCCGGGGCGAGCGCGGCGCAGCTCGGCACCGCGTTCCTCGCCACCGACGAGTCCGGCGCCCACGCCGTGCACAAGGAGGCGCTGACCAACCCGCTGTTCGTGCGCACCGAGCTGACCCGGGCGTTCTCCGGGCGGCCCGCACGGGGCCTGGTCAACCGGTTCATGCGGGAGCACGGGCCGTACGCGCCCGCCGCCTACCCCGAGGTGCACCACCTGACCTCGCCGCTGCGGAAGGCGGCGGCGAGGGCCGGGGACGCGCAGGGCATGGCGCTGTGGGCGGGGCAGGGCCACCGGATGGCCCGCGCGCTGCCCGCCGGACAGCTGGTGGAGGTCCTCGCCGCCGAACTCGACGCGGCGTGGACAGCGTTGTCGACGGGAGGGCGGGGCTGATGACCGCGCCGGTGTTCGTGGCCGACCAGCTCGACGCGGTCGGCGCCGAGTTCGTGCTCGACGGGGCCGAGGGCCGGCACGCCGTCTCCGTGAAGCGGCTGCGGCCCGGTGAGGCCGTCGTCCTCACCGACGGGCGCGGACGCTTCACCGAGGGCGTCGTCCGGGCCGCCGAGGGCAAGGACCGGCTGGTCGTGGGCGAGTTGACGCCGGTGCGGGAGGAGCCCGAGCAGCGGCCCCGGATCACCGTCGTGCAGGCGCTGCCCAAGGGCGACCGGGGCGAACTCGCCGTGGAGACCATGACCGAGGTCGGCGTCGACGCGATCGTGCCGTGGGCGGCGGCCCGCTGCATCACGCAGTGGAAGGGCGAGCGCGGCGCGAAGGCGCTCGGCAAGTGGCGGGCCACCGCCCGCGAGGCGGGCAAGCAGTCCCGCCGGGTCCGCTTCCCCGACGTCGCGGACGCGGCGACGGGCAAGCAGGTTGCCTCGCTTCTGGCCGACGCGGACTTCGCCGCCGTACTCCACGAGAGCGGCGACGCGCCGCTGGCCACCGCCGAACTGCCCACGGACGGTGACATCGTGCTCGTCGTCGGCCCCGAAGGAGGCGTGACACCGGACGAGTTGGCGCTGTTCACGGCCGCCGGGGCGCGGCCCTACCGGCTCGGGCGCAGCGTGCTGCGCACCTCGACGGCGGGCACGGCGGCGACCGCGCTGCTGCTGGGGCGCACCGGACGCTGGGCCTGAGGAACCCCCTCAGGCCAGCGCCTGTCGGCCCCGCACCACCGCCCGGAACAGCTCCCAGCCGTCCACCTCCACCGTCCCCGCGCCCGGCGCCGCCAGCAGTCCGCGCCGGTCCGCCTCGTCCACGAACGCGCGGACCACGCCCGGCTCGTGCAGGTTCAGCAGGTTGCCCCGGCCGTCGGTGACGGAGCCCGAGTACCAGTACCCCTCGGCGACGTAGCGGCCCTCCCCGGAGCCGAAGGCGATCCGGGTGACCGTCCGCGGGTCCCGGTACAGCGTGAGCGTCTCCCGGCAGCCGCCGTCCGGCGCGTGCGAGTGCCGTAACGTCCAGTCGTACGCCGTCCGCTCGTCGACGACGAGCCTCCTCAGCCTGTGGTCGTTCCCCATGACGGTCACGCTATGACGTCGAACGTCCGTTTCGCTCGGGATTTCGCGGTGTCCGTATGTCCTCTTCCGTGACCGGCGCGGCGGTGGCACGCTGCCTGTCATGGGGGTGTCGCGACGGATGGCAGGCATGGTGGGACTCGCGGTCGTCGCCGTGGGCGGACTGGTGGCCTGCGAGCCGGGCCAGCTCAGCTCGGCGGCGGTGGGGTTCACCACCGACGAGTTGATGACCCGGGAGCTGGAGCGGCGGGACACCGGCGTGCAGTGGCTCAACTGCACAGCCGGCTTCGGGAACGGCGGCAACACCACGCCGACCGCCAGCGAGGACAGCGTCGCCGACGTCGACTGCCAGGGCCGCACCGACAGCGGCAAGGAGATCACCGTCGACGGCAACGTGACCCGCGCGGTCAACGGCGCCTGCGTACGCGGTCAGCTCACCGTCAAGGTCGACGGCAAGGAGCGGTTCCGCGTCTCGGGTCTCGGTGACTGCGACGCCGCGCCGAGCACCCCGCCCGCCGGGAACCCCGGCGGCCAGCGGCCGGGGCCCACGGTCACCGTGACCGTCACCAAGACCGTGTACTGCCAGCAGGCGCCGCGCTGCTGGCCCGACGGCAAGTGACGGGGCGGCGAGTGATGGGGCGGCGAGTGACGGGGTGGCAAGTGATCCAAACCGCTGTTCGCGGGCAGCTCGCCTGCATAGGGTTGCTCGGGTGACTCAGTCCGCAGCGTCCGCCGCAACGGCGTACCTCCGCTTCCCGCATCCGCACGGCGAGTTGGTCGCGTTCACCGCCGAGGACGACGTCTGGCTCGCCCCCCTCGACGGCGGCCGTGCCTGGCGCGTGAGCGCCGACAACGTGCCCGTCAACCACCCGCGCGTCTCACCCGACGGCACCGCCGTCGCCTGGTCCTCCACCCGGGACGGCGCCCCCGAGGTGCACCTGGCGCCCGTCGACGGCGGCCCCGCCCGCCGCCTCACCCACTGGGGCAGCCTCAAGACCCAGGTCCGCGGCTGGACCCCCGACGGCGAGGTCCTCGCCCTCACCACCCACGGCCAGGCCAGCCTGCGCCGCACCTGGGCGCACGCCGTCCCCCTCGACGGCGGACCGGCGACCCGGCTGCCGTACGGGCCGGTCGGGGAGGTGGCGTACGGCCCGCACACCGTGCTGCTGTCGGCGCCGATGGGCCGCGAGGCCGCCTGGTGGAAGAGGTACCGGGGCGGCACGGCGGGCAAGCTGTGGATCGACCGGGACGGCGACGGCGAGTTCGTCCGGCTCCACGAGGACGTCAACGGGAACGTCGAGTACCCGTTCTGGGTGGGCGAGCGGATCGCCTTCCTCTCCGACCACGAGGGCACCGGCGCCCTGTACTCCTCCCTCGCCGACGGCTCCGACCTGCGGCGGCACACCCCCCTCGGAGGCTTCTACGCCCGGCACGCCGCGACCGACGGCACCCGTGTGACGTACTCCAGCGCCGGTGAGCTGTGGCTCCTCGACGACCTCGACGGCGCCGAGCCGCGCCGGCTCGACATCCGGCTCGGCGGGCAGCGCGCCGACCAGCAGCCCTACCCGGTCAACACCGCCCGCTGGTTCGGCTCCGCCTCCCCCGACCACACCGCACGGGGCAGCGCGATCGCCGTGCGCGGCTCCGTGCACTGGGTCACCCACCGCTCCGGACCGGCCCGCGCGCTCGCCGCCGAACCGGGCGTCCGGGCCCGGCTGCCGCGCACGTTCCGCGCCGACGGCGAGGAGTGGGTGGTGTGGGTGACGGACGCCGAGGGCGACGACGCCCTGGAGTTCGCGCCCGCCACCGGCGTCGCCCCGGGCGCCACCCCGCGCCGCCTCGCCGCTGGCCAGCTCGGCCGGGTGCTCGACCTGGCGATGGCGCCGGACGGCAGCCGGGCCGCGGTCGCCGCGCACGACGGGCGGGTCCTGCTCGTGGAGCGCGAGTCCGGCGAGATCCGCGAGATCGACCGCAGCGAGGACGGCGACGCCACCGGCCTGGTCTTCTCCCCGGACTCCACCTGGCTGGCCTGGTCGCACCCCGGCCCGCGCCCGCTCTGCCAGCTCAAGCTCGCCCACACCACCGACCTGTCCGTCACCGAGGCGACCCCGCTGCGCTTCCAGGACTACAGCCCCGCCTTCACCCCGGACGGCAAGCACCTCGCCTTCCTCTCCAACCGCTCCTTCGACCCGGTCTACGACGAGCACGTCTTCGACCTGGCGTTCGTCGTCGGCGACCGGCCGCACCTGATCACCCTCGCCGCGACCACGCCGTCCCCGTTCGGCCCGCAGCGGCACGGCCGCCCCTTCGAGAACGCCGACAAGGACGAGACCCCCGACGGCGAGGGCACCCCCGCCACCCGCATCGACCTCGAAGGGCTCGCCGACCGGATCGTGCCGTTCCCCGTGGAGGCGGGCCGCTACTCCAACCTGCGCGCCGCCAAGGACGGCGTGCTGTGGCTGCGGCACCCGGTGCGCGGCGTCCTCGGCGTCTCCCGCGCCACCCCGGACGACCCCGACCCCAAGAGCGAGCTGGAGCGCTACGACCTCGCCCAGCACCGCCTCGAACACCTCGCCGCCGACGCCGACCACTTCGAGGTCAGCGGCGACGGCAAACGCGTCCTGCTGTGGAGCGACGGCCGCCTCAAGGTCGTCCCCAGCGACCGGCGCGCCGCCCACGACGACGACGGCGACACCCACATCACCGTCGACCTCGGCCGGGTACGGCAGTTCGTCGACCCGGCCGCCGAGTGGCGGCAGATGTTCGAGGAGACCGGCCGCATCATGCGGGACCACTTCTGGCGGCCCGACATGAACGGCGTCGACTGGGCCGGGATCCTCGACCGCTACCGCCCCGTCCTGGACCGCCTCGCCACCCACGACGACCTCGTCGACCTGCTCTGGGAGACCCACGGCGAACTGGGCACCTCACACGCCTACGTCGTCCCGCGCGGCGGCTTCGGCGACGGCGCCCGGCAGGGTCTGCTCGGCGCCGACCTGTCCCGGGACGCCGACGGCGTCTGGCGCATCGACCGCATCCTGCCCTCCGAGACCTCCGATCCCGACGGCCGCTCGCCGCTCGCCGCGCCCGGCGTCGCGGTCCGCCCCGGGGACGCCGTCGTCGCCGTCGCCGGACGCCCCGTCGACCCGGTCACCGGCCCCGGACCGCTGCTCGTCGGCACCGCGGGCAAACCCGTCGAGCTGACCGTCTCCCCGTCCGGCGGCGGCGACGTACGGCACGCTGTCGTCGTCCCGCTCGCCGACGAGGAGCCGCTGCGCTACCACGCCTGGGTCGCCGACCGCCGCGCCTACGTCCACGAGAAGTCCGGTGGCCGCCTCGGCTACCTCCACGTGCCCGACATGATGCCTCCCGGCTGGGCGCAGATCCACCGCGACCTGCGCGTGGAGGTCGCCCGCGAGGGCCTCGTCGTCGACGTCCGGGAGAACCGCGGCGGGCACACCTCCCAGCTCGTCGTGGAGAAACTGGCCCGCCGGATCATCGGCTGGGCGGTGCCGCGCGGGATGCGGCCGTACAGCTACCCGGAGGACGCGCCGCGCGGGCCGGTCGTCGCCGTCGCCAACGAGTTCTCCGGCTCGGACGGCGACATCGTCAACGCCGCGGTCAAGGCGCTCGGCCTCGGACCCGTCGTCGGCACCCGCACCTGGGGCGGCGTCATCGGCATCGACAGCCGCTACCGGCTCGTCGACGGCACCCTGATCACCCAGCCCAAGTACGCGTTCTGGCTGGAGAACTACGCGTGGGACGTGGAGAACCACGGCGTGGACCCGGACGTCGAGGTCGTCCCCCGCCCGCAGGACCACGCGGCGGGCCGCGACCCGCAACTCGACGAGGCGGTCCGGATCGCGCTGGCCGCCCTGGAGGGCAACCCGGCGAAGAGCCCGCCCGCCCTGCCCGACCTCGGATAACCCACCCCACCGCTCGCTACGATGCCGGGGTCAACGGACCACCCGCGTCAGGAGGCACGACACGCATGGCAGGCGAACCACAGGACGACTGCTTGTTCTGCAAGATCGTCGCGGGGCAGATCCCCGCGACCGTCGTTCGCGAGACGGACACCACCGTCGCGTTCCGCGACATCAACCCGCAGGCCCCCACCCACGTCCTGGTGATCCCCAAGGCGCACTACCCCAACGCCGCCGCGCTCGCCGCCGGAGCCCCGGAACTCGCCGCCGACGTGCTGCGCGAGACCCAGGCCGTCGCCGACGACGAGAAGCTCGACAGCTACCGCGTCGTCCTCAACACCGGCGGCGGCGCCGGACAGACCGTCTTCCACGCCCACGCCCACGTCCTGGGCGGCCGGGGCCTGCAGTGGCCCCCCGGGTGAGCCGACGTGTCCGTACGTGAACTCGTCGTCCTCGGCACCGCCAGCCAGGTCCCGACCCGGCACCGCAACCACAACGGCTACCTGCTGCGCTGGGACGGCGAGGGCATCCTGTTCGACCCCGGCGAGGGCACCCAGCGGCAGATGCTGCGCGCCGGGGTCGCCGCCCACGACATCCACCGCATCTGCGTCAGCCACTTCCACGGCGACCACTCCCTCGGCCTCGCCGGGGTGATCCAGCGCGTCAACCTGGACCGGGTCCCGCACCCCGTCACCGCCCACTACCCGCGCTCCGGCCAGCGCTTCTTCGACCGGCTCCGGTACGCCACCGCCTACCGCGAGACCGTCGGCATCACCGAGGCCCCCGTCGACACCGACGGCGACCTGGCCAGCACGCGCGCGTACCGCCTGGAGGCGCGGAAGCTGTCCCACCCCGTGGAGTCCTACGGCTACCGGCTCGTCGAACCCGACGGCCGCCGGATGCTGCCCGAGCGGCTCGCCGCGCACGGCGTCAGGGGCCCGGACATCGGCCGCGTCCAGCGCGAGGGCGTCCTCGGCGGGGTCACCCTGGACGAGGTGAGCGAGGCCCGGCGCGGACAGCGGTTCGCGTTCGTCATGGACACCCGGCTGTGCGACGGCGTGTACGCGCTCGCCGAGGGCTGCGACCTGCTCGTCATCGAGTCCACCTTCCTCGACGAGGACGAGCACCTTGCCGTCGAGCACGGCCACCTCACCGCCGGACAGGCCGCCCGGGTCGCCAGCGAGGCGGGCGTACGGCACCTGGTCCTCACCCACTTCAGCCAGCGCTACTCCGACCCGGACGACTTCGAACGCCAGGCGCGGGCCGCCGGATACGAGGGCGAGCTGACCGTCGCCCACGATCTGCTGACGGTGCCGGTCCCGAAGCGCAGGTGAAACGGCCGTACCATTCCCTGATGCCACTGCCCAAAGCTGAGCTTCACCTGCACATCGAAGGCACCCTGGAGCCGGAGCTGGCCTTCGAGTTGGCCGCCCGCAACGGTGTCGAACTGCCGTACGCCGACACGGACGCGATCCGCGCGGCGTACGACTTCGACGACCTCCAGTCCTTCCTCGACCTGTACTACGCGCTGATGGCGGTGCTGCGCACCGAGCGGGACTTCGCGGACCTCGCCGACGCCTACCTCGCCCGCGCCGCCGCGCAGGGCGTCCGGCACGCGGAGGTCTTCTTCGACCCGCAGGCCCACCTCGCCCGCGGCGTGTCCATGGGGACGGTCGTCGAGGGCCTGTGGCGTGCCCTCGGCGCGAGCGAGACCCGGCACGGCGTCTCCACCCGCCTGATCATGTGCTTCCTGCGGGACGAGTCCGCCGAGTCGGCCATGGACACCCTGACCGCCGCCAAGCCGTACCTCGACCGCGTCACCGGCGTCGGCCTCGACTCCGCCGAGGTCGGACACCCGCCGGCGAAGTTCCGCGAGGTGTACGAGGCCGCCGCCGCGCTCGGCCTGCGCCGGGTCGCCCACGCGGGCGAGGAGGGGCCGCCGGAGTACGTCACCGAGGCCCTCGACATCCTCGGCGTCGAGCGGATCGACCACGGCCTGCGCTGCCTGGAGGACCCGGGGCTGGTGGCCCGCCTGGTCCGCGACCGCGTACCCCTGACGGTGTGCCCCCTGTCCAACGTCCGCCTGCGCGCCGTACCCGATTTGGCCGCCCACCCCCTCCCCGCGATGCTCGACGCGGGCCTGATGTGCACGGTCAACTCCGACGACCCGGCGTACTTCGGCGGCTACGCCGACGACAACTTCCGGGCCCTGCGCCTCACGGAGGAACGCCAGCGCGAACTGGCCCGCAACTCCTTCCTCGCCGCGTTCCTGGACGACGAGGAGGAGAAGAGGGCGCGTTACCTGGCGGAAGTGGACACCTACGAGTGGTGAACGCCCCACGAGGGGCGCGGGGCCCTGTCGCTGTGCGGCTCCGCCGCGCGGGCGCGACAAGCCGCCACGCACCCGCGCCTCACGCACCCGCGCCTCACGCAGCCGTGGCAGCCTCGTAGGCGCGTTCTTCCGCCGCGACCTCCACCGGAACCGGAACCACCGGCACCGCCCGCCGCCCCGCCCGCAGGGCGACGACCGTCATCGGCACGGCGACAACAAGCAGCCCACCCGCCAACACCGCGCCCATCGCCGGGTAACCGACCCCCGCCGCCAGCACACCGCCGGTGACCGGTCCCGCCGCCGTCCCCAGTGAGGACGCCGCTCCCACCAGCACCGCCCACCGCCCCCGCCCGTCCAGGGACGCGGCCAGCCCGATGACGTACGACAGCACGATCGGGTACAGCGCGTTCCACGCGACCTCCCCCGCGGCGAACGTCGCGAGGTCCGTCGCCCCCGCGCTCAGCGCGACGCACGCGCCGATGACCGCCGTACCCCCGCCGATCGGCAGGGCGAGCCCGAGCCGCGGCCCCAGCGCCCCCGCCAGCACCACGCCCACCAGCCCGGCGCCCAGCGCGACGGCGAACACCGCGCCGACGGTGACCTCGCTGAGGTGGGCCTGGGTGAGGCCGATGCGTCCGCTGACGCCCCACAGGGAGTTCTGGGCGAGGGACCAGCACAGCAGGGTCCCGGCGAGGACCAGCCCGGCCCGCCGGTGGGGCAGGCCGGTGCTGGCGTCGGCGCGGCGCCGCGGGTCGGTCCGGGCGGTGTCGAGGCGGCCGGTGAGCGGCCAGACGGCCAGCGCGGTGAGCGCGATCGCCAGCAGCGGCAGGCCGTGGCCGGGGCCGAGGCGCGGGACCGTCAGGTAGACGGCGCCCGCGAGGGCGGAGACGCTGAGCAGCCCCAGCGTGGTGGTCCGGTGCGGGTCGGGCCGCCCCGCGACCAGGGTGGCGGCGACGGCGGTGGCCGTACCGGAGCCGAAGCCGCCGACCATCGCGCCCACGACGACCGCGGGCAGCCAGCCGGTGAGCGCGGCCCCGCCGTAGCCGACGACGGCGAGCGTCAGCCCGAGCCGGGCCAGGACGCGCGGGCCGACGCGGTGGACGCGGGAGGCGAGCAGGAGCCCCGCCGACGCCGAACTCAGCAGCAGCGCGCTGCCGACGGCGCCGGACTGGGTGGCGGTGAGCGGAAGCCCCGAGTCGAAGCGGCCGACGACGGTCGGCAGCAGGTAGGGGGCGAGGTGCCCGGCCGTGAAGAGGGCGACGAGGGGCCGGGGCGTGGGGGTGCGGGCGGACACGGGCGTTCCCAGGACATGCGAAAGAAGTGGCACAAAGCGGGGGATTGCGCGACGTCCGTCGACAGACAGGAAGGCGCGGGCAATTTGTATCAAGCGGGGGCGTGCGTGAAGAAGGCGTGAAAGGCGCGTGGCGGTGTGATGTAGGTCACCTTCCGTTTGGGGTGGGGGAGGAGGGGTAGGAGCGTCGCGACTCTAGTTCGCGTACATGGCTTCCATTCTCATATGTGGACAGCGGAGGAGTGGCCCGTGAACCTCACCCTCACCGACGTCCGGCTGACGCCGATCCTGGTCGCCGACCCGCCGCTGCTCAACACGCAGGGCGTGCACCAGCCGTACACGCCCCGGCTCATCGTGGAGGTGGAGACCGCCGACGGGGTGACGGGCGTCGGGGAGACGTACGGCGACACCAAGTACCTGGAGCTGGCCCGGCCGTTCGCGGAGAAGCTGAAGGGACGGCGGGTCACCGATCTGAACGGGCTGTTCACCGTCGCGGACGAGGTGGCGGTGGACTCCGCACGGGTGCGCGACCAGGTCGACGTCGGCGGGCTGCGCGGCGTCCAGACCGCCGACAAGCTGCGGCTGTCCGTCGCCTCGGCGTTCGAGGTGGCCTGTCTGGACGCCCTCGGCAAGACCCTCGGGCTGCCCGTGCACGCGCTGCTCGGCGGCAAGGTGCGCGACGCGGTCGAGTACAGCGCGTACCTGTTCTACAAGTGGGACGCCCACCCGGCCGGGGTCGCGGCGGAGCGGGACGACTGGGGCGCCGCGCTGGACCCGGCGGGGATCGTCGCCCAGGCCCGCGCCTTCACCGAGCGGTACGGCTTCACCTCGTACAAGCTCAAGGGCGGCGTCCTCCCGCCGGACGAGGAGATCGCCGCCGTGCGCGCGCTCGCGCGGGCGTTCCCCGGGCGCCCGCTGCGGCTCGACCCCAACGGGGCGTGGTCCGTGGCGACCTCGCTGCGGGTCGCCGCGGAACTCGGCGACGTCCTGGAGTACCTGGAGGACCCGGCGCTGGGCACGCCCGCGATGGCCGAGGTCGCGGCGGGGACCGACGTGCCGCTGGCGACCAACATGTGCGTGACGACGTTCGCGGAGATCGAGGAGGCGTTCACGCGGGGCGCCGTGCAGGTCGTGCTCTCCGACCACCACTACTGGGGCGGACTGCGCAACACCCAGCAACTCGCGGCGATCTGCCGGACCTTCGGCGTCGGGGTGTCCATGCACTCCAACACCCACCTGGGGATCTCGCTGGCCGCGATGACCCACGTCGCGGCCACCGTGCCGAACCTCCACCACGCCTGCGACTCCCACTACCCCTGGCAGTCCGAGGACGTCCTCACCCGGCGCCTCACCTTCGAGGACGGCGGCGTCACGGTCTCCGACGCCCCCGGCCTCGGCGTCGAACTCGACCGCGCCGAGCTACGACGCCTGCACCGCCGCTGGCTGGACGACGACGGCGCGCTGCGGGACCGCGACGACGCGGCGGCGATGCGGGCCGCGGACCCGGGGTGGGTGACGCCGTCGGTGCCGCGCTGGTGACGCGCGCCGGGGACGGCTGACATCCGCCGGGCGAAGGCACCGGCCGGTCAGGAGGGACGGCGCGTTGTCAGTGGGGTGGTGCAGACTGGCCTGATCCGCACCCTCTCAGGAGCGCACCGTGACCGCGACCAACGCATCCGCCGTCACCGTCACCGGCAGGAAACCGCCCGGCCCCGCCGAGGCGCTGCACCATCGGGCCCAGACGGACCCGCTGGCCGGACTGCGCGCGCCGCAGGACCCGCCCTGGGACGTGTACCTCACGGGCACCGTCTTCCTCGACATCATCTTCACCGGCCTCGACTCCGCCCCGGTGCGCGGCACCGAGTCCTGGGCGCGCGGCATGGGCTCCAGCCCCGGCGGGGTCGCCAACATGGCCGCCGCGCTGTCCCGCCTCGGCCTGCGGACGTGCCTGGCCGCCGCGTTCGGCGACGACCACTACGGCGACTACTGCTGGGACGCCCTGGAACGCGGCGAGGGCATCGACCTCGGCCCCTCCCGCACGGTCCCCGGCTGGCACTCGCCGGTCACGGTCTCCATGGCGTACGAGGGTGAGCGCACGATGGTCTCGCACGGCCACGAGCCCCCGCCCGAGGAACCCGCCCCCGACTGCCCGCCGTACGCGCGGGCGGCCGTCGCCGCGCTGGAGCCCGGCAAGCGCGCCCCGTGGATCGCGCAGGCCGCCGCCAAGGGCACCCGGATCTTCGCCGACGTCGGCTGGGACGACACCGGCGCCTGGGACCTGGCGGGCCTCACCGACCTCGCGCACTGCGAGGCGTTCCTGCCGAACGCGGAGGAGGCGATGCGCTACACCCGCACCACCTGCCCGCGCGCCGCGGCCCGCGCCCTCACCGACCACGTGCCGCTCGCCGTCGTCACCCTCGGCGCGGACGGCGCCTACGCCGTGGACCGCCGCACCGGCGAGACCGCAGAGGTCCCCGCCATCGAGGTGGAGGCCCTGGACCCGACCGGCGCGGGGGACGTCTTCGTCGCCGGGTTCGTCACCGGCACCCTCGCGGGCTGGCCGCTCGCCGACCGGCTGGCCTTCGCCGGGCTCACGGCGGCCCTGTCGGTGCAGGAGTTCGGCGGCTCCCTGTCGGCGCCCGGCTGGTCGGAGGTCGCGGCCTGGTGGCGGCGGGTGCAGTCGGTCGCCGACCAGGACCCGGCGGCGCTACGGCGGTACGCGTTCCTGGCCGGGCTGCTCCCCGCCACGGCCCGCCCGTGGCCGCTGCGCCGCGCGGTCCCGACGATCGGCTTCCGCCGCTCGGCGTGAGGCGGGCGCCGTGAGGTAGGGCGATCATCCGACGAAAAGCCCTACGGCGTTGTCAGTCCCCCGGCGTACCCTGGAAGTCGCCAGGCCGCCCTCGTGGCGGGCGAGTCGTATCGAGGAGGACGTGCAGGCCGGCTGGCCAGCCCATGACTCAGACACCCACAGCTCACACCCCCGCGCAGGGGCAGGCGAAAGTGCGGCTGACCGTCCCCGCGGCGCACCCGATGGTGACCGTCCTGGGCTCCGGCGACGCCCTCCTGCGCGTGATCGAGAAGGCCTTCCCGGCGGTCGACATCCATGTCCGGGGCAATGAGATCAGCGCGGTCGGCGACGCGGCGGACGTCGCCCTCGTCTCGCGCGTGTTCGACGAGATGATGCTCGTGCTCCGCACCGGGCAGCCGATGACGGAGGACGCAGTGGAACGCTCGATCGCCATGCTCAGGGCGAGCGAGAACGGGGAGAGCGACGGCCCGGAGACCCCGGCGCAGGTCCTCACGCAGAACATCCTGTCCTCGCGCGGCCGTACGATCCGCCCCAAGACGCTCAACCAGAAGCGGTACGTCGACGCCATCGACCACCACACCATCGTCTTCGGCATCGGCCCCGCGGGCACCGGCAAGACCTACCTGGCCATGGCCAAGGCGGTCCAGGCCCTCCAGTCCAAGCAGGTCAACCGCATCATCCTGACCCGCCCCGCGGTGGAGGCGGGCGAACGCCTCGGCTTCCTCCCCGGCACCCTCTACGAGAAGATCGACCCCTACCTCCGCCCGCTCTACGACGCCCTGCACGACATGCTCGACCCCGACTCGATCCCGCGCCTGATGGCGGCGGGGACGATCGAGGTGGCGCCGCTGGCGTACATGCGCGGCAGGAGCCTGAACGACGCCTTCATCATCCTGGACGAGGCGCAGAACACGAGTCCCGAGCAGATGAAGATGTTCCTCACGCGGCTCGGGTTCGACTCGAAGATCGTGATCACGGGCGACGTGACCCAGGTCGACCTGCCCGACGGCACCAAGTCCGGGCTGCGGCAGGTGCAGGACATCCTGGACGGCGTCGAGGATGTCCACTTCTCGCGGCTGTCGTCGCAGGACGTCGTCCGGCACAAGCTGGTGGGCCGTATCGTCGACGCCTACGAGAAGTACGACACCACGCACGGCACCCAGAACGGCGCCCACAAGGGCGGCCGGGGCAAGTCCGCGCACAAGGGGAAGTAGACAAGCACCGCACCATGTCGATCGACGTGAACAACGAGTCCGGAACCGAGGTCGACGAGCAGGCGATCCTCGACATCGCCCGCTACGCGCTCGGGCGGATGCGCATCCACCCGCTCTCCGAACTGTCGGTGATCGTCGTGGACGCCGACGCCATGGAGCAACTGCACATCCAGTGGATGGACCTGCCCGGGCCCACCGACGTCATGTCCTTCCCGATGGACGAGCTGCGCCCGCCGTCCAAGGACGACGACGAGCCCCCGCAGGGGCTGCTCGGGGACATCGTGCTGTGCCCGGAGGTCGCCGCCAAGCAGGGGGCGGAGGCGCCCACGCAGCACACCATGGACGAGGAACTGCACCTCCTCACCGTCCACGGTGTGCTGCACCTGCTCGGCTACGACCACGAGGAGCCGGACGAGAAGGCCGAGATGTTCGGCCTGCAGGCCGCCATCGTGGACGGCTGGCGCGGTGAGCGGGGCATGACCGGTCCGTCGCCCGCGCCGACCGTGTCATGAGTCCGCAACTGGTCCTGGGCGCGATCGCCCTGGTGGTCGTCGCCTGGCTCGCCGCCAGCGCGGAGGCGGGCCTCGCCCGGGTCTCCAGCTTCCGCGCCGACGAGGCGGTCCGCTCCGGGCGGCGCGGCAGCGCCCGGCTCGCCAAGGTCGCCGCCGACCCCACCCGCTACCTCAACGTGGCGCTGCTGGTCCGCGTCGCCTGCGAGATGGCCGCCGCGGCGATCGTCACCTACCTGTGCCTGCGCGAGTTCGACGGCACCACCGAGGCGCTGCTGGTCGCCATCGCGGTGATGGTGCTGGTGTCGTACGTCGCCGTCGGGGTCTCCCCGCGGACCATCGGCCGCCAGCACCCCCTGAACACGGCCACCGCGGCGGCGTACGTCCTCGTCCCGCTCGCCAGGGTCATGGGGCCGATCCCGTCGCTGCTGATCCTCATCGGCAACGCCCTCACCCCCGGCAAGGGCTTCCGGCGCGGCCCGTTCGCCTCCGAGGCGGAGCTGCGGGCGCTGGTCGACCTGGCGGAGAAGGAGTCCCTGATCGAGGACGAGGAGCGCCGCATGGTGCACTCCGTCTTCGAACTCGGTGACACCCTCGTCCGCGAGGTGATGGTGCCCCGCACCGACCTGGTCGTGATCGAGCGGTACAAGACCATCCGGCAGGCCCTCACCCTCGCCCTGCGCTCCGGTTTCTCCCGGATCCCGGTCACCGGCGAGAGCGAGGACGACGTCGTCGGGATCGTGTACCTGAAGGACCTCGCCCGCAAGACGCACATCAGCCGGGACGCGGAGAGCGAGCTGGTGTCCACGGCGATGCGCCCGGCGTTCTTCGTGCCCGACACCAAGAACGCGGGCGACCTGCTGCGCGAGATGCAGAAGGAACGCAACCACGTCGCCGTCGTCATCGACGAGTACGGCGGCACGGCCGGGATCGTCACCATCGAGGACATCCTGGAGGAGATCGTCGGGGAGATCACCGACGAGTACGACCGTGAGCTGCCGCCCGTCGAGGCGCTGGGCGACGACCGCTTCCGGGTCACCGCCCGGCTCGACATCGGTGACCTCGGTGAGCTGTACGGACTGGAGGCGTTCGACGACGAGGACGTGGAGACCGTCGGCGGGCTGATGGCCAAGGCGCTGGGCCGGGTGCCGATCGCCGGGGCGTCCTCGGTCGTCGAACTCCCCGACGGGCGGGCGCTGCGGCTGACCGCGGAGGCCGCCGCGGGCCGCCGGAACAAGATCGTGACGGTGCTGGCGGAGCCGGTCGCGGCGGCCCACGTGCCGTCCGGGGAAGGGGACGGACCGGAGTGAGCCCCGAGGAACTGCGCGCGTTCTGCCTCTCCTTCAACGCCACCGTGGAGGAGTTCCCCTTCAACCCGGAGACGTCGGTGTTCAAGGTGTGCGGCAAGATGTTCGCCCTCACCGACCTGGGCGGCCGGCCCCTGACGGTCAACCTCAAGTGCGACCCGGAGGACGCCCTGCGGCTGCGTGCCGACCACGAGGGCCTGGTCGTCCCCGGCTACCACATGAACAAGCGCCACTGGAACACGGTCACCGCCGACGGCTCCCTCCCCGACGCGTTGGTGCGGGAGCTGGTCGAGGACTCCTACGACCTGGTGGTGGCGGGCCTGCCGCGCGCGGACCGCCTGCGCCTGGACCGGCCCTGACCCTTACGTATGCTCACCCCATGACCGACAGCAGCGCGCTCGACCCCGAGGACCGCAAGATCGTGACCCTGGCCCGTTCCGCGCGGGCCCGCAACGGCGTCCCGGAGGGCGCCGCCGTCCGCGACGAGACGGGGCGGACGTATGTCGCCGGGACCGTCGCCCTGGACTCCCTGAAGCTCACCGCCCTGCAGACGGCGGTGGCGATGGCGGTGGCGTCCGGCGCGAAGTCGCTGGAGGCGGCGGCGGTGGTGACGGAGGCCGCGGCGGCCTCGGCGGACGACCTGGCGGCCGTCCGTGACCTGGGCGGGGCCGGAACGCCGGTCCTGGTGGCGGGCCCGGACGGAGCGGTACGGGAGACGGTCCCCGCGAGCTGAGCGGGGCCGTCCCGGGCCGGGCGCCGGGCGTCCCGCTACAGCGCGTCCGGCCCGCGCTCACCGGTCCGCACCCGTACGACCGTGTCCACGGGCAGCGCCCACACCTTGCCGTCGCCGATCTTCCCGGTCTGCGCGGCCTTCACGATCGTGTCGATCACGGTCTCCGACTCCGCGTCCTCCACGACGACCTCGATACGGATCTTCGGCACCAGGTCG
Organism: Streptomyces sp. NPDC006997; assembly: GCF_040635175.1. Lineage (NCBI taxonomy): Bacteria > Bacillati > Actinomycetota > Actinomycetes > Kitasatosporales > Streptomycetaceae > Streptomyces > Streptomyces sp. NPDC006997. The sequence goes on along the minus strand of NZ_JBEYHH010000009.1, from coordinate 123,389 downwards.
ACCCGGTACTCGGCGCCGCGGTACACCTCGGTGTGGCCGCGCTGCCGCCCGTAGCCGCTGGCCTCGGAGACGGTCAGGCCCTGGACGCCGATCTCCTGGAGTGCCGTCTTGACCTCGTCGAGGCGGTACGGCTTGACGATCGCGGTGATGAGTTTCATGGCTTAGGCCTTGGTCTTCCGGGCGGGGGAGCCGACGGGGGAGGAGGTGACCGGGGCGCCGTGCCCCAGGACCCCGTGATCGTAGGCCGTCTCGGCGTGCACCGTAAGGTCCAGGCCGGTGTGCTCCTGCTCCTCGCTCGCGCGGAAGCCCATCGCCCGGTCGATCAGCCTGCCGACGCCGTACGTCACGGCGAAGGCGTACACCGCCACCGCGACGATCGCCACGAGCTGCTTGCCGAGCTGCGTGAGCCCGCCGCCGTACAGCAGCCCCTCGGGCCCGCCGGTCATCGAGTCGACGGCGAAGACGCCGATCAGCAGGGTGCCGACGACCCCGCCGACCAGGTGCACCCCGACGACGTCCAGGGAGTCGTCGTAGCCCAGCCTGAACTTCCAGCCCACGGCGTACGAGCAGACCACGCCCGCGGCGAGGCCGACGACGAGCGCGCCGAGCAGGGAGACCGAGCCGCACGACGGGGTGATGGCGACCAGGCCCGCGACCACGCCGGAGGCGGCGCCGAGGGTGGTGGGGTGGCCGTCGCGGAGCTGCTCGACGAAGAGCCAGCCGAGCAGTCCGGTGCACCCGGCGGCGAAGGTGTTGAGGAAGGCGGCGGCGGCCAGCCCGTTGGCGCCGAGCGCGGAGCCCGCGTTGAAGCCGAACCAGCCGAACCAGAGCAGACCGGCGCCGAGCATCACCATGGGCAGGTTGTGCGGGCGCATCGCGTCCTTCTTGAAGCCCAGCCGCGGGCCCAGGACCAGCGCCAGCGCCAGCCCGGAGGCGCCTGAGGTGATCTCGACGGGCAGTCCGCCCGCGAAGTCCAGGGCGCCGAGGCGGTCCAGGATCCAGCCGCCGGGACCCCAGGTCCAGTGCGCCACCGGAACGTATACCAGCAGCGTCCACACCGGCACGAAGACCAGCCACGCCCCGAACTTGGCCCGGTCCGCGATCGCCCCGCTGACCAGCGCCGCGGTGATGACGGCGAAGGTGAGCTGGAAGGTGGCGAACAGCAGCGTCGGCACCGTGCCCCGCACGCTGTCCGGGCCGAGGCCCGCCATGCCGAGGTGGTCCAGGCCGCCGAGCAGGCCCGCGCCGCCCGCGTCCGCGTCGAACACCAGCGAGTACCCGGCGACCAGCCACACCACGGTGACCAGCGCGATCGACACGAAGCTCATCATCAGCATGTTGAGGACGCTCTTCGTGCGGACCATGCCGCCGTAGAACAGGGCGAGGCCCGGGGTCATCAGCAGCACCAGCGCGGTCGCGGCGAGGAGCCAGGCGGTGTCGCCGGTGTCGAGGGGGGACGCGGCCAGGGTCACGGTGGTCTCCAACGGGGTCGGGGTCCGCACGAGACTCACCGCACCGGGTTTCCGGCCGTGTACGACGGTGTTTCCGCCGTGTTTCATTGCGTACGGGTTTCCGGAACCTCACCGGGAGTGAGCGGTGCGGCACGGCTCCGGCGATCAGGGAGAATGGGCGCCATGAGCGTTCGTACCCCGTCCTCCGCAGAGCCCGCCGAGACCGCGCACCGGGCGGGCTTCGCCTGCTTCGTGGGCCGTCCCAACGCGGGCAAGTCCACCCTCACGAACGCCCTGGTCGGCCAGAAGGTGGCCATCACCGCCAACCAGCCGCAGACCACCCGGCACACCGTGCGCGGCATCGTGCACCGGCCGGACGCGCAGCTCATCCTGGTGGACACCCCGGGCCTGCACAAGCCGCGCACCCTGCTCGGGGAGCGCCTCAACGACGTGGTGCGCACCACCTGGGCGGAGGTCGACGTGATCGGCTTCTGCCTGCCCGCCAACGAGAAGCTCGGCCCCGGCGACCGGTTCATCGCCAAGGAACTGGCGTCGATCAGGAAGACCCCGAAGATCGCGATCGTCACCAAGACCGACCTCGTCGACAGCAAGGCCCTCGCCGAGCAGCTCATCGCCGTCGACCAGCTCGGCAAGGAGCTGGGCTTCGAGTGGGCGGAGATCGTGCCGGTCTCCGCGGTGGGCGACCAGCAGGTGGGCCTCCTGGCCGACCTGCTCGTCCCCCTCCTCCCCGAGGGCCCCGCCCTCTACCCCGAGGGCGACCTCACCGACGAGCCCGAGCAGATCATGATCGCGGAGCTGATCCGGGAGGCCGCGCTGGAGGGCGTACGCGACGAGCTGCCGCACTCCATCGCCGTCGTCGTCGAGGAGATGCTGCCGCGCGAGGACCGCCCCGCCGACCGGCCGCTGCTCGACATCCACGCCAACGTCTACATCGAGCGCCCCAGCCAGAAGGGCATCATCATCGGCCCCAAGGGCAAGCGCCTGAAGGAGGTCGGCATCAAGTCCCGCCGCCAGATCGAGGCCCTCCTCGGCACGCCCGTCTTCCTCGACCTGCACGTCAAGGTCGCCAAGGACTGGCAGCGCGACCCCAAGCAGCTCCGCAGGCTGGGCTTCTGAGCCGCTCCCCTCACCGCCGCTGCCCGCGCAGCGCCTCCCGGTACCAGGCGTACGACGCCTTCGGGACGCGCTCCAGGGTCCCGCTCCCGAAGTCGACGTGCACCAGCCCGAACCGCTGGGTGTAGCCCTCCGCCCACTCGAAGTTGTCCAGCAGCGACCACACGAAGTAGCCGCGCACGTCGACGCCCGCCGTCAGCGCCTCGTGCAGGGCGCGGACGTGGGCGTCCAGGTAGGCGATCCGGTCCTGGTCGTCCAGCCCCCGGTAGGAGCAGCCGTTCTCGGTGATGACGACCGGGGGGAGCCGGTCGCCGTACCGCTCGCGGAAGCCGGTGAGGAGTTCGGTCAGCGCCGCGGGCGCCACCGGCCAGCCGAAGTCCGTCGTCGGCAGCCCCTCGACCGGCAGGACGGAGAACGGCAGCTCCGCGGGCATCCGCACCCCGCCGAAGTCGGTCTCCGTACCGCGCGGGGCGCCCACCTTCGTCGGCGCGTAGTAGTTCACGCCGTACCAGTCGACCGGCTCGGCGATGACCTCCAGGTCCGCCGCCACGTCGTCGCCCGGCATCAGCTCACCCAGGCCGGACGGGTAGGCGCCCCGCAGCACCGGCTCCGCGAACAGCCGGTTCAGGAGGACGTCGTAGAACTCCGCCGCCTCCGTGTCCGCGCCCCCGGACGACGCGGGCCACACCGGGCCGTGCGAGTTGGCGATCCCGACGTCCGTCGCGCCCGCCGCCCGCAGCGCGCGCACCGCGAGACCGTGGGCGAGGAGCTGGTGGTGGGCCACGGGCAGCGCGTCGAACAGCAGCCGCCTGCCGGGGGCGTGGGTGCCCAGGGCGTGCCCGAGGAGGGTGTGCTCGGCGGGCTCGTTCAGGGTGATCCACTTCCCGACCCGGTCACCGAGCCGGTCCACCACCCGCGCCACGTGGTCGGCCAGCCGGTACGCCGTGTCCCGGTCCAGCCAGTCCAGGCCGTCGGGCAGCTCCCAGTGGAACAGCGTGGGCACCGGGCGCACGCCCGCCGCGCACAGGTCGTCCACCAGCGCGTCGTAGAAGTCGAGCCCCTTCGGCGACCGGGCCCGCGGCCAGGAGACCGAGAAGCGGTACGCGTCCACGCCCAGGTCGGCGAGGAGCGCCACGTCCTCGCGGTGGCGGTGGAAGTGGTCGCAGGCGACGGCGGCCGTGGAGCCGTCCCGCACCCGGCCGGGCTCCGCCGTGAAGGTGTCCCAGACCGACGGCTCCCGCAGCTCCGCCGCGCCCTCGATCTGGTGGGCCGACGTGGACACGCCCCAGAGGAAGTCCGCCGGGAAGCGCGGCAGGGGCGGGCGGGGGCGCGGACGCGGAGGCGGTTCGGTGGCCATGCACCCGGATCATCCGGCCGCCGCCCCACCACCGCAACCCCCGCCGGGAGTCACGCCCCTTCCTTCAGCACCCGGCTGATCAGCCGCCGCTGCTCGTCGGTCAGTCCCGGGTCCGCGCAGTACACCGTGCGGCCGTCCACCGTGATCTGGTAGCCGAACCCGTCGGGCACCCCCGCGGGGGGCGTGCCCCGGCCGGACGCCACCGCCTGTTCGGCCAGGGCCTGCCACTGCGCCGCGTCGGGCCGTCCCGAGGTGTCCACCTCGGCATGGCGCTCGATGCCCGCGAACCCTCCCGTGCGCCGTACCTGAATACGCATGGGTGTATGTCTAGTACGGAACTACGCGGTGTCCACCCCCACCTGCTCCCACGCCTTCGCCACGGCGTCCAGCTCGTCGCCGCCGCCGAAGCGGGCGCGGGCCGCGCCGACGGTGAGCGTGGCGAACTCCGCGAAGGAGGCGTCCTCCTTCAGCTCGCCGCCGGTGAGCACGTCGTACCAGACCTGTCCCGCCTTCTCCCAGGCGTTGCCGCCGAGCGCGGTCGCGGCGAGGTAGAAGGCGTGGTTGGGGATGCCGGAGTTGATGTGGACGCCGCCGTTGTCGCGGCCGGTGCGCACGTAGTCGTCCATCGTCGCGGGCTGCGGGTCCTTGCCGAGGACGTCGTCGTCGTACGCGGTGCCCGGGGCCTTCATCGAGCGCAGCGCCTCGCCGGTGACGCGCGGGGCGAGCAGGCCCGCGCCGATCAGCCAGTCCGCGTCGGCGGCACTCTGGCCGAGGGTGTACTGCTTGATCAGTGAGCCGAAGACGTCCGACATCGACTCGTTCAGCGCGCCCGGCTGCCCGAAGTAGGTGAGGTTGGCGGTGTGCTGGGTGACGCCGTGGGCCAGCTCGTGGCCGATGACGTCGACGGCGATCGTGAAGTCGAGGAAGATCTCGCCGTCGCCGTCGCCGAACACCATCTGCTCGCCGTTCCAGAAGGCGTTGTTGTAGTCCTCGCCGTAGTGGACGGTCGCGTTGAGCGGCAGGCCCGCGCCGTCGACGGAGTCGCGGCCGTAGGCGGTGAGCAGCAGCTCGAAGGTGGCGCCGAGACCGGCGTAGGCGCGGTTGACCGTGGCGTCCCTGCCGGGGGTGTCGCCCTCGCCGCGGACCTTCCTCCCGGGCAGGCCGGTCCGGTGCTGGGCGTCGTAGACCGTGCGGTGCGGGGTGCCGGCCTCGGCGGCCTCGGAGACGGCGACGGCGGGCGCGCCCAGCACCGTGGTGAGGCGGCGCTGGGTGCGCTCGTAGGCGTCGCGTTGCAGGGTGCGGCGGGCGGGACCGGAGAGTGCGGGGTCCTCGGCCTGGGCGAGCCGGTCGAGGACGTGGGGCGGGACGATCGTGCAGAAGACGGGCCTGCGGCCCCCGTTTGTGGTCATGGCGGCACCATGGCACCGCGTGTACGCGCTGTCACTAGGCGCCACCATGATTGGTGAATTGTGGGGGTGTGGGCTCCATGATCGGTCGCTCTGTGCTATCGGATGCGGGTCCGTGGCGGCTCGCTCGCCCCGCTGGAAGGCCCCGCGGTCCCGCATACTGGGACGTGACCCCGCGTTCTGGACCGGCTCGGCTAACATGCTGCGCATCATGCGTTTCGGGCTGCTTCTCCTTAGCTGCCGCGGCGAGGGCCTGTAGTCGAGGCCGACTCCCTCCCCGCGGAGCTTGGTGTTGCGTCGTCGGCCGTCCTTCCGGACACCCTGAGGAGCCCCGCAGACATGGCCAACCGCCAGCAGCCCAGCCCCATGCCGATCCACAAGTACGGCCGCTACGAGCAGGTCGGCATCCCCGACCGCGGCTGGCCCGACCAGCGCGTCACCGCCGCCCCCCGCTGGCTCTCCACCGACCTGCGCGACGGCAACCAGGCCCTGATCGACCCGATGTCCCCGGTGCGCAAGCGGGCCATGTTCGACCTGCTGGTCACGATGGGCTACAAGGAGATCGAGGTCGGCTTCCCGGCCTCCGGGCAGACCGACTTCGACTTCGTACGGTCGATCATCGAGGAGCCCGGCGCCATCCCCGAGGACGTGACGATCTCCGTGCTGACGCAGGCCCGCGAGGACCTGATCGAGCGGACCGTGGAGTCCCTGCGCGGCGCCCACCGCGCCACCGTCCACCTGTACAACGCCACCGCGCCGGTCTTCCGCCGGGTCGTCTTCCGGGGCTCCAGGGACGACATCCGGCAGATCGCCGTGGACGGCACCCGGCTGGTGATGGAGTACGCGGAGAAGCTGCTGGGCGACGAGACGCACTTCGGCTACCAGTACAGCCCCGAGATCTTCACCGACACCGAGCTGGACTTCGCGCTGGAGGTCTGCGAGGGCGTCATGGACGTCTGGCAGCCCGGCCCGGACCGCGAGATCATCCTGAACCTGCCCGCGACCGTGGAGCGCTCCACGCCGTCCACGCACGCCGACCGGTTCGAGTGGATGGGCCGCAACCTGTCCCGCCGCGAGTTCGTCTGCCTGTCCGTCCACCCGCACAACGACCGCGGTACGGCGGTGGCGGCGGCCGAGCTGGCGCTGATGGCCGGGGCCGACCGGGTCGAGGGCTGCCTGTTCGGGCAGGGCGAGCGCACCGGCAACGTCGACCTGGTCACGCTGGGCATGAACCTGTTCTCGCAGGGCGTGGACCCGCAGATCGACTTCTCCGACATCGACGAGATCCGTCGTACGTGGGAGTACTGCAACCAGATGGAGGTCCACCCGCGCCACCCGTACGTGGGCGACCTGGTCTACACGTCCTTCTCCGGCTCCCACCAGGACGCCATCAAGAAGGGCTTCGACGCGATGGAGGCCGACGCCAGGGCGAAGGGCGTCACGGTCGACGACATCGAGTGGGCCGTGCCGTACCTGCCGATCGACCCCAAGGACGTCGGCCGGTCCTACGAGGCCGTCATCCGCGTGAACTCGCAGTCCGGCAAGGGCGGCATCGCCTACGTCCTGAAGAACGACCACAAGCTGGAACTGCCCCGCCGGATGCAGATCGAGTTCTCCAGGATCATCCAGGCCAAGACGGACGCCGAGGGCGGCGAGGTCACGCCGCGCGACATCTGGGCGGTCTTCCAGGACGAGTACCTGCCCAACCCCGGCAACCCGTGGGGCCGGATCCAGCTGAGGAACGGCCAGTCCACCACCGACAAGGACGGTGTGGACACCCTCACCGTCGAGGCCGAGGTCGACGGCGCCGAGGTCACCCTGGTCGGCAGCGGCAACGGCCCGATCTCCGCGTTCTTCCACGCCCTGCAGGGCATCGGCGTCGACGCCCGGCTGCTGGACTACCAGGAGCACACGATGAGCGAGGGCGCCTCCGCGCAGGCCGCCTCGTACATCGAGTGCGCGATCGACGACAAGGTCCTGTGGGGCATCGGCATCGATGCGAACACGACACGTGCCTCGCTGAAGGCGGTCGTCTCCGCCGTCAACCGAGCGGCTCGCTGACCCCCTCTGACCGGGGGTTTCAGGGTCCCGTCCGCCGTCGACCGGCGGGCGGGACCCCGTCGTATACCGGCCATCCGGCGACGCAGGTCACGGAGAGGTCTCGTCCGGGGGCTGACTGGACGTCGCTGATGTGGCTAACATCACGCCAGCGCGGCGATGTTGCCGCGGGGTTACGGAGGTGCTGCGACGTGCTGCCTGAACAGGGACAGAATGGCCGTGCGTTCCGTTTCGCGCGCGTCCTGGGCACCCGCACCGCGTGGACGCCGGTCGGCGACGGACAGTTCTTCTGTCCCGGCTGCGGCGGCGACCGCAACTACCAGCGGCTGACCGGACACCGCCGCTTCACCCTGCTCGGCCTGCCCGTGCTGCCGCGCGGCGAGGCCGGACCGGTCGTGGAGTGCGCCGCCTGCCGCCGCCACTTCGGCACCGACGTCCTCGACCACCCCACCACCATCCGCTTCTCCGCGATGCTCCGCGACGCCGTGCACACCGTCGCCCTCGCCGTGCTCGCCGCCGGGAACACCCGCACCCCGACCTCCCTGTCCGCCGCCGCGGGCGCCGTGCGCGCCGCCGGGTTCCAGGACTGCACGGAGGAACAGCTCAACGCCCTCGTCGAGGCGCTCGCCGCCGACACCGGGCGGATCTTCGGGGAGCCCTGCGGTCCCGGACTCGCCATAGAACTCCACGAGGCCCTCGACCCGCTCGCCCCGCACCTCGCGCCCCCCGGACGCGAGTCGATCCTCCTCCAGGGCGCCCGTATCGCCCTCGCCGACGGCCCCTACACCGCCGCCGAGCGCGAGGTCCTCGCCACCGTCGGCGCCGCGCTCACCCTGACCACGGCCGACGTGGAGCGACTGCTGACGGCGGCGGGCACCCCCTCGTAGCGCCGCCCGGTACGCCCTCGCGGCAGCGCCCGGTACTCCCCGGGGAGTAGTCCACCGCGCTTGTCACCCCTCGCCGTACCCGCGAAGTCGCCCCCGCGCCGGACGTTTCGGCGCGTGCCCACCGGGAGTCTGGAGTCGACCCGGACACCGAGCGGAGGGAGACCCACCCGATGGGGGGACCCAGGACAGCGACGACAGTGAGCACCCGGCGACGACGCCTGGTCCCGTGGGCGGTGATCGGACTGTGGCTGGCCGCGCTCGTGCTCGCCGGGCCACTCGCGGGCAAGTTCGGCGACGTACAGCAAAACCGCGCCGTCGACTACCTCCCGGACAGCGCCGACTCCACCCAGGTCGCCCGCGTCCAGGACCGGCTCCCCGGCGGCGAGTCGACCGACCTGGTGCTCGTGTACCACCGCGACGGCGGCCTCACCGACGCCGACCGCGACACCGCCGCCCGGCAGCTCACCGAGGTGGGCGACGCCTACGACCTCACGGGCACGCCCCGGGCGGTCCCGTCCGCCGACGGCACCACCCTCATGTACCCGGTCTCCAGCACCCAGCCCGGCCAGGACGAGGAGGCCCGCAACGCCTTCGTGGACGGGGTGCGCGAGATCACCGACGGCGGCGACGGGCTCACCGTCGAGGTCGGCGGCCCCGGAGCCCTCCAGACCGACATGGGCAAGGTGTTCGAGACCATCGACGGCACCCTGCTGCTGGCCACCCTCGGCGTCGTCACCGTGCTGCTGATCCTCATCTACCGCAGCCCCTTCCTGTGGCTGGTGCCGCTCGCCGTCGCGGGCGTCGCCGCGTCCATGGCGATGGCCGCGGCCTACGGGATGCACGAACTCCTCGACGTCACCATCACCGGCCAGAGCGGCGGCGTGATGACCGTCCTCGTCCTCGGCGCGGGCACCGACTACGCCCTGCTGCTCATCTCCCGCTACCGCGAGGAGCTACGCCGCCACGAACGCCCCTACGACGCCATGCGCGCCGCCCTGCGCGGCTGCGGACCGGCGGTCCTCGCCTCCTCCGGCACCGTCGCCGCCGGACTGCTGTGCCTGCTCGCCGCCGACCTCAACAGCAGCAGCGGCATGGGCCCGGTCGGCACGGTCGGCGTGCTCGCCGCGCTGGTGGCGATGACGACGCTGCTGCCCGCCGTCCTGGTACTGCTCGGGCGGCGCGTGTTCTGGCCGCTGGTACCCGCCTTCGGCAGCACGCCCAAGGCCCGCCGCTCCCTGTTCGCGGCGATGGGCACCTCCGCCACCCGCCGCCCCGCCGTCGTCCTCGCCGGGGGCGCCGTCCTGCTCGGCGCGCTCGCGCTGGGCGTCCTCAACCAGCCCGGCAACCTCAAGCAGGAGGACTCCTTCACCGACCGGCCCGAGTCCATCACCGCGGGACAGACCCTCGCCGCCGCCTACCCCGAACGCGGCAGCCAGCCCATCACCGTGATCGCCCCCGCCGACCGCGCCGCCGCCGTCCTCGACGACGTCCGCGCCACCGACGGCGTCGCGGAGGCGGCGGCCGGACGCAGCGGCGCGGGCTGGACCGAGATCACCGTGTACGCCACCGCCGCCCCCGAGACCGCCGCCGAGACCCGCACCATCGAGGCCCTGCGCACCGCGCTCGACGACGCCGACGGCGCCTACGTCGGCGGGCCCAGCGCCCAGCAGCTCGACCTCGCCGACAGCCAGGCCCGGGACCGCGAGGTCATCGTGCCGCTGGTGCTGGCCGCCGTCTTCGTGATCCTCGTCGGCCTGCTGCGCAGCCTCGTCGCGCCGCTGCTGCTGCTCCTCGCGGTCGTCGCGGTGTGGGGCGCCGCCCTCGGCATCGGCGGCCTCGTCTTCGGCCCGCTGTTCGGCTTCGACGGCACCGACGGCGGTCTCGGACTGCTCTCCTTCGTCTTCCTCGTCGCCCTCGGCGTGGACTACGGCATCTTCCTGATGCACCGGATGCGCGAGGAGTCCCTCGCGGGCACCGAACCGCAGGCCGCGGCGCTCACCGCGCTGCGCACCACCGGCGGCGTCATCGCCTCCGCGGGCGTCGTCCTCGCCGCCACCTTCGCCGTGCTCACCACGCTGCCCCTGGTCGCGCTGGTCGAACTCGGCTTCGTCATCGCGGTCGGCGTCCTGCTGGACACCTTCCTCGTGCGGACCTACCTGGTGACCACCGCGAGCGTGCTGCTGCGGCGCCGGGTGTGGTGGCCCGGACGGCTGTCGAAGGAACCCGAGCCGGTCACGCCCCAGCGGCAGCCCGAACCGGTGTGACATACCTCCCCCGGGCGCCCCTCCACGACCGGAGGGGCGCCCTCCTCCCGGAAGATGGACCCGTGCAGGCAACCATCCCAGCGGCCCCCGCGCCCGGCGTCGGCGAGCGGATCATGGCCGTCGTCAACCGCGACCCGCGCACCGCCCCGCACGGCCTGCGCAACGACGTCCTGCTCGCCGTGGCCAGCGCCGTCATCGCCGTCACCATCGCCCTGCTCACCGACGAGGGCCGCCGCCCCGGCGCGGTCGGCTGGACCCTGCTGCTGGCCGCGCAGGTCCCGCTGGTGTGGCGGCGCCGCCGACCGCTGCTGGTGCTCGCCGCCGAGGTCTGCCTGGTCGGCCCGTACCACGGCCTCGACTACAACCACGCCGCCCCGACGCCCGCCGCGTACGTCGCGCTCTACACCGTCGCCGTCACCGGCCGCCCGCTGCGCACCCTGTTCACCGGGGTGACCGTCCTCGGCGTCGTCCTCACCGTGATGCTCACCTTCGGCGAGGCCAAGCAGGCCATCGAACTGCTGCGGATCTCCGGCTGGGTGATCTCGGTCCTGCTGGGCGGCATCTCCGTGCGCTACTACCGGCAGTACGTCGCCGCGATCGTGGAGCGCGCCGAACGCGCCGAACGCACCCGCGAGGAGGAGGCGCGCCGCCGCGTCGCCGAGGAGCGGCTGCGGGTCGCCCGCGACCTGCACGACCTGCTCGCCCACAGCATCACCCTGATCGGCGTGCGGACCTCCGTCGCCGCGCACGTCCTGGCCGCCGACCCCGAGCGCCTGGACCGCGCCGCCGTCGCCCGCGCCCTCGACGACATCGCCGAGACCTGCCGCACCGCGCGCGGCGAACTGCGCACCACCCTGGAGGTGCTGCGCGAACACGACACCCCCGACGTGCGGGGCCCGCTGCCCGACCTGAAGGGCCTGGCCGACCTCGCGGACGCCGCGGGCGCCAAGGTCGAGCTGTCCCTGGACGCCGGGGACGTGCCGCCCGCGGTCGGCGCCGCCGCCTACCGGATCGTGCAGGAGGCGCTGACCAACGCCGTCCGGCACGGCGGGCGCGACGACCTCACCGTCCGGGTCCGGGTGTACGAGGAGACGGGCGCCCTGCGCGTGACGGTCACCGACGACGGCAGGGGCCAGGGCAGCGCGTCCCCCGGGTTCGGCCTGATCGGCATGAGGGAACGCGCCCGCAGCGTCGGCGGCACGCTGGACGCCGGGCCGGGCGCGGAGCAGGGCTTCGAGGTGACCGCCGTACTGCCGCTCGGCGGCGAGCGTGAGGGGGAGAGATGATCCGCGTACTGCTCGCCGACGACCAGACGCTGGTGCGGGCCGCGTTCACCATGCTCGTGGAGTCGGCCCCGGACATGGTGGTCGTCGGGCAGGCCGGGACCGGCCGGGAGGCGGTGCGCCTCGCCCGCGCCGAGCGCGCCGACCTGGTCGTGATGGACCTGCGGATGCCCGACCTCGACGGCATCGAGGCGACCCGGCTGATCGCCGCCGACGAGGACCTCGCGGGCGTGAAGGTGCTGGTCCTGACGACGTACGACACCGACGACAACATCGTGGAGGCGCTGCGCGCCGGAGCCTCCGGGTTCCTGGTGAAGGACACCCGTCCGGCCGAACTCCTCGACGCGATCCGCACCGTCGCCGCCGGGGAGGCGCTGCTGTCACCGGGGCCCACGGCACGGCTGATCGAGCGGTTTCTGCGCAGCCCCTCGATGCCCGTCTCGGGCGGCCCGGACCGCCTCTCCGAGCGGGAGCGCGAGGTGCTCACGCTGGTCGCGCGGGGCCTGAACAACACCGGGATAGCGGAGTCCCTGGGCCTCAGCCCGCTCACCGCGAAGACGCACGTCAGCCGCATCATGGGCAAGCTCGGCGCGCGGGACCGGGCGCAGCTGGTGATCGTGGCGTACGAGTCGGGGCTGGTCACTCCGGGGAGCATGTGATCAACAGCGTCCGACGATCCGTCAGGGACAGGGATGACACTGCTGAGCCGCACCCTCCTCACCACCGCCGTACTCCTCACCCCGCTCGCGACCCACGCCCCCGCCCACGCCGCCACCCCCGGCTGCGCCTCCTCGGTGCCGTACACCTCGGGCCGCGGCGGCTACGACACCTACCGCGTCCCCGCCGCCGTCACGACCCGGCAGGGCACCGTCCTCGCCTTCGCCGAGGGCCGCCGGGACGGCGCCGCGGACAGCGGTGACATCGACGTCGTCGTCCGCCGCTCCACCGACGGCGGCTGCACCTGGGACCCGCTGGCCGTGGTCGCCGCCGGGAACGGCGACACCCGCGGCAACCCCGCGCCCGTCGTCGACCCCGGCACCGGCGCCGTGGTGCTGGTCAGCTCCTACAACAGCGGCGACGTCACCGAGGCGCAGATCATGCGCGGCGAGGCCACGCCGTCGGAGAGCCGCCGGGTGTTCGTGCAGCGCTCCACCGACGACGGCCGCTCCTTCACCGCGCCGAAGGAGATCACCGCCACCGTCAAACCGGCCCGCTGGCGCTGGTACGCCACCGGGCCCGGGCACGCCGTCGCCCTCACCCGGGGCCCGCACGCGGGCCGCCTCGTCGTCCCCGCCAACCACTCCACCGCGCCGCCCGCCGGGTCCTCCGACACCGGCCAGGAGTTCCGCTACTACGGCGCCCACGCCCTCTACAGCGACGACGGCGGCCACACCTGGCAGCTCGGCTTCGTCGACGACACCTACGACGGCGCGCACAACGCCAACGAGTCCACGGCCGCCGAACTCCCCGACGGCAGGCTGTACTTCTCCGCCCGCGACCAGCACGGCACCGAGCCCGGCAACCGCCTCGACACCCACTCGAGTGACGGCGCCCAGACCCTCGACCGGCCCTACGCCCCGCAGCCGACGCTGGGCGCGGTGCCGGTGGTGCAGGCCAGCGCGCTCCAGCTGAGTATGCCGGGCGCGCCGCTGCTGCTGTCCGCGCCGTCGGTGCCGACCGCGCGCCGGTCGATGGCGGTGTGGCGCAGCACGGACGGCGGCACCTCCTTCACCCGGGTGCTCACCCTGTCCGAGCTGCGGGCCGCCTACTCCGACCTGGTGGAGGTCGACCCGGTGACGGTGGGGGTGCTGTACGAGACGGGGGAGTCGGGCGCGTACGAGACGATCGAGTTCCGCAGGCTCGCCCTCGGCGGCCTGTCCGACGTGAACGACCGCCAGGGCGTGTGGCGGAGCACGCCCTAGAGCAGCCCGGCCGCCGCGAGGTACTTGCCGATCCGCGCCACCTCGTCCGCCGACAGCGGCACCTGCGGTTCGGCCGTCGCCGGGCAGGCGATGACGCCCCGCAGGTGCAGGGCCGCCTTGAACGCGCCGAGCGCCGCCGAACTCCCGCCCATCCGGGCGCCGTCGCCGACGTCGACCATGCCGAGCAGGGCGCACAGCCGCTCCTGCTCGGCGCGGGCCAGGTCCGCGTCGCCCGCCCGGTGCAGCCGGTACAGGCGGACGTAGCCGTGCGGGTCGACGTTGGCGAGACCGGGCACCGCCCCGTCGGCGCCCATCGCGAGCGCGGTGTCGACGAGGGCCTCGGAGCCGGTCAGCACGGTGAACCGGGTGAGCGCCACGGGGGTCCCCCCCGCTGGAGCGGGGTCGAGGGCGTGGGGGAAGGAGCGCACGCCGGTCACCACCCGGCGGAACCCCGCCTGGTCGCCGCTGGAGTCCTTCAGCCCCGCCAGCACCCCCTCCGCCGCCAGCTCCAGCACCAGCTCCGACGGCAGCTTGGAGTGCACGGCGGACGGGATGTCGTACGCCAGGACCGGGACCGGGCTGGCGGCGGCGACCAGCCGGAAGTGGCGGGCGATCTCGGACGGGTGGGTGCGGGTGTAGAACGGCGCCGTCACGACGACCGCGTCCGCGCCCGCCGCCGTGACCCGGGCGACCTGCTCCAGGACGCGTGGCGTGGTCAGGTCGATCGCCCCGGCCAGCACGGGCAGCCGCCCGCCCACCTGCCGCACGGTCTCCGTCACCACCCGCTCCCGCTGCCGGTCCGTCAGATAGGCGGTCTCCGACGTCGACCCGAGCACGAACAGCCCGTGCACCCCGCCGCCCACCAGATGGTCGACGAGCGCGTGCAGCGAGTCCACGTCGACCTCGCCGCCCGGCGTCAGGGGCGTGCAGACGGGCGGGACGACACCGGTGAGGGGTGCGGGGAAGGTCATGCGGGCTCCGTGGGGGGTGCGGCCTGGGCGACCAGTTCCCGGGTCGGCTGGTCCTCCGGTACCGGATGGTGGCAACGGTAGCGGTGGCCGGGCCCGGACGCCTCGGCGAACGGCGGCATCGACTCGGCGCAGACCTGCGTCGCCCGCCAGCACCGGGTGCGGAACGGGCAGCCGCTCGGCGGACGCACCGCCGACGGCACCGGACCGGTCAGCGGGATCGGGTCCAGCGGGTCGAGCAGTCCGGGCGTGGCCGAGAACAGGGCCCGGGTGTACGGGTGACAGGCCCGGTCGCCGACCCGGCCGGCCGGGGCCTCCTCGACGATCCGGCCCAGGTACATGGTGATCACCCGGTCGCTCATCCGCCGCACGGTCTGGATGTCGTGCGACACGAACACCAGCGCCAGGCCCAGCCGTTCCTTCAGGTCGAGCAGCAGGTTCAGGATCTGCGCCCGCACCGACACGTCCAGCGCGCTGGTCGGCTCGTCCGCGACCACCAGGTCCGGGTCGAGGGCCAGCGCGCGGGCGATCGCGACGCGCTGCCGCTGCCCGCCGGAGAGCTGCCCCGGCAGCCCGTCCGCGAGCGCGCGCGGCAGCCCGACCAGCGCCATCAGCTCCCGCACCCGCGCCTCCCGCTGCGCCGCGCTGCCGCGCCGGTGCACGTCCAGCGGGTCGCGCAGGATGCGCCGTACCGTCAGTCGCCGGTTCAGGGCCGTCGACGGGTCCTGGAAGACCATGCCGGTGCCCGCGCCGACCGTCCGGCGCCGTTCGGCGGGCGGCATCGCCCACAGGTCACGGCCCCGGTACGCCACCGTCCCCCACGTCGGCCGCTCCACGCCCACCAGCACCTTCGCCAGCGTCGACTTGCCGCACCCGGACTCGCCCACGACGCCGACCGTCTCGCCGGGGGAGAGGGTCAGGTCGGCGCCGGTCAGGGCGTACACCCGGTCCCGGCCGAACACGCCGCCGCTGCGGGCGCGGTGCACCACGTGCGCGTCGGTCAGCTCCATCAGCGGCGGCATGGAGTTCAGGGTGCGTACCAGATCGGTCATGAGAGGACCTCGCTCTCGGCCTCGCCCGCGTCGTCCGGGTCGGCGCCCACGGTCAGGTCGACGGCGGGGTGGTGGCAGGCGGCCCGGTGCGCGGCGCCGCCCAGCAGGCCGGGCGCGGTGGTCCGGCACACCTCGGTCGCCCGGGGGCAGCGGCCGGCGAAGCGGCAGCCCGCCGGGAAGTCGGCCGGGGACGGTACGACGCCCCGGATCTGCGTCATCCGCTCGGCGCCGCCCTCCAGCGACAGCACGCTGCCGAGCAGCCCGCGCGTGTAGGGGTGCGCCGGGGCCGCCACCAGGTCGGCGGTCACCCCGCTCTCCACGATCTGCCCGCCGTACATCACCACCACCCGGTCGGTGACGTCCGACACCAGCGCCAGGTCGTGGCTGACGAGGACCAGCGCGAACCCCAACTCCTCGCGCAGCCGCAGCAGCAGCGCCATGACCTGCGCCTGCACGGTCACGTCCAGCGCGGTGGTCGGCTCGTCGGCGACGATCAGCTTCGGGTCCCGGGACAGCGCCAGCGCGATCAGCACCCGCTGCCGCTGCCCGCCGGACAGTTCGTGCGGATAGCTGCGCAGGGTCCGCTCGGGGTCCAGACCGACCAGGGCGAGCAGTTCGGCGGGCGTGCGGTGGCCGCCGCGCCGGACGACCTGCTTCAGCTGCGCGCGGATCGTCATCGCCGGGTTCAGCGACGACAGCGCGTCCTGGTACACCATCGCCATCTCGTGCCCGAGGAGCGCGCGCCGCGCCCGGGGCGGCTCGGCGAGCAGGTCCCGGTCCCGGAACCGCACCCGCCCCCGCACCCGCGCCCCCTTGGGCTGGAGCCCCATCACGGTCAGCGCGGTCAGCGACTTGCCGCACCCGGACTCCCCGACAAGCCCCAGCACCTCACCGGGCCGCACCTCCAGGCTGACCCCGTCGACGATGTCGACGCCCCGGTGCCGGTCGTCGAAGCCGATGGCGAGGTCCTCGACCGCGAGCACCGGCGCCCCGGACGGCAGCGGCCGGGCCCGCGCCCGCAGCCGCGCCGCCGTCGCCCCGAGCCCCGGCAGCGCCGGGGCCTCCCCGCCGGCCGCGGCCCGCTCCTCCGCCCCCTCGCCCCTGGTCTCCACCTCCCGGGCGGCCGGAGCCGCCCAGGCGTCCGAGACGCCCTCGGAGAGGACGTTCAGCGCCAGCACGGTGAACAGCATCAGCAGCCCCGGGAAGACGGTCGCCCACCAGCCCCCGGTGAGCACCATGTTCTTCCCGTCCGCGATGACGCTGCCCCACGACGGGTCCGGGGGCCGCACCCCCGCCCCGATGAACGACAGCGACGCCTCGAACACGATCGCCTCCGCCACCTGCACCGTGCAGAACACCAGCACCGGCGCCGCGCAGTTGACGGCGACGTGCCGCAGCACGATGTGCGGGGTGCGGGCGCCGATGACCCGCTCGGCGGTCACGTAGTCCTCCCCGTACTGGTCGAGGATGTTGGCCCGCACCACCCGCGCCACGGGCGGTGTGAACAGGAACGCGATCGCGCAGATCAGCACGGTGATGCCACCGCCGAACACGGCCACCAGGACGGCCGCGAGAGCGATCCCCGGGAACGCCATCACGACGTCCAGACAGCGCATCAGCGTCTCGTCGGCCGCCTTCCGCGAGGTCGCCGCCACCGCCCCGACCAGCGCCCCCGCGACCAGCGCCAGCGTGGTCGCCCCGAGCCCGATCGCCAGCGACCACCTGGCCCCGTACACCAGACGGCTCAGGATGTCCCGGCCGAGGCTGTCCTGCCCCATCCAGTGCGCCGTGGACGGGTGCCCGGTGCCGTCGACCGGCGGCTGCTGCGCCAGCGGGTCGTACGGCGCCAGCAGCGGCGCCAGTACGGCGACCAGCACCACCACGCCCAGGAAGCAGACGGCCGCCTTCGACAGCGTCGGCAGCCGCCGCCAGCCGCGCAGCCGGACGCCGGGCCGGGCGAGGACCTGCGCGAGCACCTTGCGGCGAACGGTCACGCCGCCTCCCTCAGTCGGGGGTTGACCAGCAGATACAGGATGTCGATCACGAGGTTGACGACGACGAACCCGGTGGCGGTGGTCAGCACCACGCCCTGCACGACGGCCGGGTCGCCGTTCTTCACGGCGTCGATCATCAGCTTGCCCATGCCCGGCAGCGAGAAGATCGTCTCGATGACGACCGCGCCGCCGAGCAGGTAGCCGACCCGCAGCCCGAGCACCGTCAGCGGGTTGATCAGCGCGTTCCGCAGCACGTTCCGCCCGACGACGACATGCGGCGGCAGTCCGCTGCCGACCGCCGTGCGCACGTAGTCCCGGTCCAGCTCCTCCACCACGGACGTCCGCACGATCCGCGTCAGCTGCGCCGCGACCGGCAGCGACAGCGCCAGCGCGGGCAGCGTCATCGTCCACAGCCAGCCGGTGACGGAGTCGGCCGGGTTGATGTAGCCGCCGACCGGGAACCAGCCCGCGTCCACCGCCAGGTACTGGATCATCAGCAGCGCCAGCCAGAACCCGGGCGCGGCGACCCCGGTCAGCGACACCACCCGCACGAGCTGGTCCGGCAGCCGGTCCCGGTAGATCGCCGCCGTCACCCCGCCCACCAGCGACAGCACCACCGCGATCGCGAGGCCGAGGAACGTCAGCTGGAGGGTGAGCGGCAGCGCGGTGAGGACCTGGTCGACGACCGGCGCCCGGGTCAGCGCGCTGATCCCGAGGTCACCGTGGAGCAGGTCGCCCACGAAGTGGACGTACCGCACCGGGAACGGGTCGAGCAGCCCGTGCTCCTCGCGGAAGTCGTGCAGCTGCTCCGGGGTGGGGTTGGCGCCCTGGAAGAACGCGGACGCCGGGTCGGCGTCGGAGAACCGCATCACCACGAACACGAACAGCACGATGCCCAGCAGCAGCGGCACGAGCAGGGCGATACGGCGCAACAGGATCCTGGCGACGACGGCCACGCGGTGCTCCCTCGTTCCTCAGGCGGTGGTCAGGCGTTCTGACAGGCGTTCGGCAGGCGTTCGTCAGGCCCACGTGGCCTGGAGGAGGTTGACGCCGGGGTACGGCTGGGCGCGCAGCCCGGTCACGGCGCGCGGGTCCCAGGCCGTCATCAGCTCGTTGTGGACGACCGGGTAGAGCACGGCCTGCTCGGCGACGACGTCGATGTACTCCTGGATCATCGTCCGCTTCCGCGCCGGGTCCGGCTCGCGCGTCGCCCGCTCCATGTCCCGGAACAGCCGCCGGGCCACGGGGTCGTCCGCCCACCGCGTGTACCCCATCCACAGGTTCTCGGGCCCGTAGTTGTAGTGCATGATCAGGTCGGCGTCGAGGCCGAACTGGTTGGGGTTGGAGGCGGCGGCGACGACCTGGTAGTCCCGCTTCTGGTCCAGCTTGGTGAAGACGGCGGTGGTCTCCTGCGGGGAGAGCGTGGTGCGCACCCCGACCGCGTCCCAGGACTCCTTGATCGTCGGCAGGCAGTCCACGATCCAGCTGACGTTCACCGCGAGGATGTCCACCCGCAGCCCGCTCACCCCGGCCGCCTTCAGCAGGGCGCGGGCCCGGTCGGGATCGTGGTCGTAGACGGTCCTCGCCCGCCGGTAGGACGGGTTCGCCTCGTCGAGGAAGGACGAGGCGGGCGTCCCGTGCCCCTTCAGCGCCACCTCCACCAGCTGCTCGGTGTCGATGGCGTACCGCAGCGCCTGCCGCACCCGCACGTCGTCGAAGGGCGGGTGCGCGGTGTTGAACATCAGGAACAGGTTGTTCATCCCGGCCCCGCCCGCCACCGTCATCCCGGCGCTCTCCAGCTGCCCGATGTTGGCGTACGGGATGTTGTCGGCGACCTGCGCGCCCGCGCCACCGCCGCCGGAGACGGTGGCGACCCGGGGCGCGGCGTCCACGATGGTCAGCCAGTTCATCTTGGCGAAGGCGGGCGGCCGGGGCCCGTTGTACTCCCCGAACGCCTCGAAGGTGGTGTTGGACTTCGGGTGGTGCGCCGTCATCCGGTACGGCCCCGAGCCCACCGCCAGCCCGGTGATCGCCTTGTTCCAGCCGCCCGGCCGGCCGAACACGTGCTCCGGCATGACCTTCGCCAGCGTGAGCCGCGCCAGCCCCTCCGGGAACGGGAACCTCAGCACCAGCTCCACGGTCCGCGCGTCGACCTTGCGCACGTCCTTCAGCCAGGTCGCGAAGAAGCTCTTGGCGAGGGTGTGGGTGTCCGGGTCGAGGACGCGGTCGTAGACGAAGACGACGTCGTCGGCGGTGACGGGGGTGCCGTCGTGGAAGGTGGCCCCTTCCCGGAGCGTGAACCGCCAGGTCGTGGCGCGCGGGTCGGCCGGGATCGCGGTGGCGAGCGCGGCGTACGGCTCGCGGGAGATCGGGTCGGTGTCGAGGAGCCCCTCGTAGACGTGGTTGTTGCCCGCCATGCAGAACGCGGACGCGGTCTGCGTCGGGTCCCAGGTGCCGTCGTTGCCGTAGCCGATGACGGCGGTGAGGGTGCGGTCGGCGCCGCCGCTGCCGCCGAAGCTGGTGGTGGACGCGGGGCCCACGCGGCAGGCCGCCGTCAGCGCCCCGAGACCGAGCGCGCCGACGCCGCCCCTGAGGAGCGACCGGCGGGCGGGGGGCGCGTCGCGCACGGTTCCTCCATGGGGCATTCCCGGATATATCGGGCAGTCAGCGCGACCATAGGAGGGCCCGTGGGGGTGGTCAAGGAGGGCGCGCGTGGCACGGGAGGGGCGCTTGGGGGCGTTCCTCCCGTGCCACGCGGTCTCCGCCTAGGGCAGGTCGGCCATGTACCCCTCGTCCTCGTCGGAGTCGTAGACCAGCTCGCCGCCCGCGTCGTACCCCTTCACCCGGGGCGCCTTGGTGACCTGCTGGTCCAGCTCGCCGGTGGCGACGTACCAGCCGTCGTCGAGGGCTGCCTCACTGGTCTCCCCGCCGTACTCGACGGTGACGCGCTCCACGGAGTCCTCGACGGTGCCGACGCTGGCCCAGCGGAAGGGGAGCGTCCAGTTGCCCCGGTTGAGGACGGACTGCATGTACAGCTTCTGCGCGTTGATGTCGGGGACGACGGGACCGGCGTCCGGACCGGCCACGTCACCGACACTGAAGTTGCGCCCAGGACCGTCGTCGCCGTCCTTGACGCTGCAGATCAGCCGCGCGTTCGCCGTGTCGTCCACGGCGACGGCGAAGCGGCCGTCGCCGGGGGTGTTGCTGTCGCCGGTGCTGCGCATGGCGAGCAGCAGGCGGTAGTCGGCGGGGTCGCCGTAGTCGTTGTTCAGACCCTTGGGCCCCTTGAACTCGACGCAGTACTCCAGGTCCTCCAGGGCCTGCGCGTACGTGATCCCGTCCAGCAGCACGCCGCGCGGAGCCGCCGCCGTGGCGGTCGGCGTCGGTGTCGGGGTCGGCGACACGGCGGCGGGGGCGGAGGCCGCAGGGCTGGCCCCGCCGCCTGAACCGCCGCCCGATCCGCTGAAGGCGTACGCGCCCACCGGCACCGCCGCCAGCGTGACCAGGGCCGCCCCGGTCGCCGCCACCCGGCGCCGCCGCCCGGCCACGCCCCGGCGCCGGATGGCCGGGTAGGGCGCGGCGGAGGGACTGATCGTGTAGGCGTCCTCGGCGAGCAGGTCCCGTACCCGCTCCTCGAAACCGTGGTCGTTCATGCCCGGCTCTCCTCTCCCCCGCGTGTGACGCCGTGCGCGGGCCCGTCCACGGCCCATGCCAGCCCCGGATACGTACGCAGCTTCGCCAGCCCCTTGGACGCCTGGCTCTTGACGGTCCCCGGCGAGCAGCCGAGCGTCTCGGCGACCTCCGCCTCGGACAGGTCCTCCCAGTAACGCAGGACGACCACGGCCCGCTGCCGCCTGGGCAGCCGGGCCAGCGCGGCGAGCAGGACGCCGCGCTCGTCGACCCGGGCCACCGACTCGTCCCGCCCGGCCCGCTCCGGCGGCGCCGCGGTCAGGGCCTCGGTGACCCGCCGCTTGCGGAAGCGGTCCCGGTTGCAGGTGACGAGCATCCGGCGGACGTACGCCTCCGGATGGTCGGCGCGGGCGACCCGCCGCCAGGAGCGGTACGCCTTCGCCAGCGCCGTCTGGGTCAGGTCCTCGGCGTGGTGCGCGTCGCCGGTGAGCAGATAGGCGGTACGCACCAGATGGGGCCATCTGGCTCTGACGAATTCCTGGAACCGATCCTCTAGTTCGGCTTGCATCAAGCACCCTCCTCGCCCACCAGACCACCTGTTCGGCGGATTCGGTTGCCCGGCACCCGGCCCCGGCTGGAAAGCTGGGCACCGAGACGGCGGAGGAGGTCCGGGTGGGCGAGGTGTGGGACGAGCGGGACACGGGCGTACTGAGGCTCCCGTCCGGGCGGCTGGTCAGGGGCCGGGGCCTGCGGCACCCGCTGCCTCCCGGGGCGCCGGAGCCGTCGTACGGCCTCTACCTCCTCGGGGACCCGCCGCCCGCCATGCCCTGGCAGGCCCGCTGGCTGCGCTGGCGGGACTTCTGGCTCCCCGCCGACCCCGCCACCGCCCGCGCCGAACTGACCGAGGTGTGGGAGCGGGCGGTGCGGGAGCGGGTCGAGGTCGCCTGCCACGGCGGTCGGGGCCGCACGGGGACGGCGCTGGCCTGTCTGGCGGTCCTGGACGGCGTACCCGCGGCGGACGCCGTCGGGTACGTGCGCGCCCACTACCACCGCCGGGCGGTGGAGACGCCGTGGCAACGGTCGTACGTGCGGCGGTTCGCTCAGCGGCAGTAGAGGTCCGCGCCGGGCCGCTGGCCGGTGGCCAGGAAGCGGGTGACCGCGCGGTCACCGCAGGCGTTGCCGTTGCCGAGGTAGGCGTCGTGGCCGGTGGAGTCCACGGTGGCCATGACGGCCCGCTGGCCGAGGGCCGCGCGCAGTTACCCCAGGATCGGGCCTCAGGGGCACCCCCGACGCGTTCGGTTAACCTCGAAGCGTGGGCGGCGACGGCCTGCCCCGGGACCAGGGAGACGTTCCATGGCGACCAGTGTGGTGGTGATCGGCGCCGGGGTCTCGGGGCTCACCACGGCGGTGTGTCTCGCGGAGTCCGGGCTCGACGTCCGCGTGGACACCGATCTGCCGCCCGACGCGACGACCTCCACGTCCGCGGGCGCGATGTGGGACCCGTATCTGGTCGAGCCCGGCGATGTGGTCGAGCGCTGGAGCTGGGTGACCCTGTCGGAGCTGACCGAGCTGAGCACCGACGCGGACCTCCGGGACACCGGCGTCCGCATGGTCGAAGGCACCCAGGAATGCAGGGTCCCCTGCGCCATGCCCCCGTGGGGACCGATGGCCGGCGCCCGCAGGTGCGCGCAGGACGAGCTGCGTCCGGGCTACGCCGCCGGGTGGCGCTACCGCGCGCCCCTGGTGGACATGCCCCGCTACGTCCAGTACCTGGTCGGACGGCTCACCGCAGCGGGCGGACGGCTGCGCCGTCACCACCACGACACGCTCGACGCGGCGGTGCGCGAGGCACCGGTCGTCGTCAACTGCTCTGGCGTCGGAGCCCGTTCCCTGGCGGCCGACCCGGAAGTGGAAGCCGTACGCGGCCAGCTCGTGGTGGTCGAGAACCCCGGCATCCGCACCTTCTTCTGCGACGACACCCCCGGCGCCGAGGAACTCACCTACATCTACCCCCACCCCGACGCCCTCGTTCTCGGCGGGACCGCCGACCGCGGCAACTGGGACCTACGCCCCGACCCGGCCGCCGCCGAGGCGATCATCCGCCGCTGCGCCGCCGTGGAACCGTCGATCGCCGCCGCTCGCGTGATGGAGCACCGCGTCGGACTACGCCCGGCCCGCACCACGGTCCGCCTCACCCAAGAGCGCCGCGACGGCACGCTCCTTCTGCACAACTACGGCCACGGCGGCGCCGGAATCACTCTCTCCTGGGGCTGCGCCCGCGAGATCACCGAGCGGGTCCACAAGGCACTGGCGGAGGAATCCACTGCCCCCTGGATCACCCCCTGAACTGCCACTGCCGCCGCTCCGCCACCCCGGCCTCCGCGCCCCTGCGGAACAGATACAGCCAGGTCCGCGCCGCGAGCGTGGCCGTCAGGGCGAGGGTCCAGGGCCAACTGGTCACCTCCGCCGCGATGAGCCCCGCGCCGACGGTGGGCGACACCGCCGTGAGGATCGTCAGCGCGACCTCGGTGCGCGAGCGCTGGAACCGGTGGGCTATGGAGAACTCCGACCGCTCGTACCAGGCGATCGCCGCGCTGAGCAGCACCGCCAGAACCATCGTCGTCCAGGCGTTGCCGCTGGCCTGGGCGTAGGTGACGGGCAGGGAGATCAGGAAGGGGAACACCCCGCCGTACTCGGACAGCACGTTCCCCCACTTCATGATCTTCCCGAACGAGTTCGAGCGGATGCGGGCCAGTTCGCCCGAGGCACTCGCGTAGACGATCAGCGACAGTACGGTGCTGAAGGTCGCCCCGATCAGGAGCAGCCGTACGTCGTCGGGGAACCGGCTCGACGAGAAGGCGAAACCCAGGAGAAAGGTGATCGCCGCGAGGATCGACCCGGAGAAGGCGATCCCGGCCGCCGCCTCGCCGGACTGGAGGGTCGCCGGGTCGTCCTGCTCGAACCGCGCGATCTCGAACGCCGGTTCACCGCCCAGCGTCACCAGCGCCGTCACCGCGTGATCGGACGGCGCGAGCGACTCCACGAGCTGCTCCCGCGCCGTGACGGGTACGAGGTGCCGGGCGTCCGGGTCCAGGTACTCCACGCGGGACTTGTACTGGAAGTAGACGAGCGGGTCGCCGTCCGTGCGCATGATCCGCGTCCCGATGAATCCGCACGCCAGCAGCAGCCGGGTGACCGCGACGGCGTCGGTCCTCGCCAGCGCGGATACGAGCGGCGGTTCGCCCGCCCCGCCGCGCGGGAAGCTCCGTACCAGCTCGGTGACCAGCCGCGCGGCGACGCCCTCGCGACGTGCTCCCGCGCGGACGGCGATCGCGGTGAGCCGCAGATGCCCCGGTGAGGGCAGCTCCGCGACGACGCATCCCACGAGCTCGCCGTCCGCCTCGGCCACCCGGACCAGGTCGCGGGCTACGGCGTCGGCGAGCGGTGCCGGGGACGGCGCCGCCGCCGACGCGCGGGTGTCGAGGAGCAGCGCGCACAGCCGGTCCAGATCGGTGGGGTGGGCTGCCCGGGTGGCCCATGCAGCCATGTGCGTCCGATCCTTGGGGGAGGGGGCGGTGAACGTGCGCCGTCATGATGCACCGTAACCGGCGCATGTGTCGCCGAGTTGATGCCCCGTCGGTTCAGAAGACGAGCCGCCAGCGGCTTACGGCCCTCGGGCGATATCCAGCTGGGGTCCTCGAAGGCTTCCTCCCGGCGTCGCCTCGGTTGCCTGCCGAAGACCCCCAGGCCGCTTGGCGTGAACCGTTGGCCATGGCCAACCGCCCCGCGCTGACGGGCACTTGTCGCGCACAGACTCCTGCCGAGTGTAGGTGTCCGGAGCCACCCGGACGACGCGATGGGTGAAATCCGGAGACGGCGGGGAGGCAATGACGGCACCGGCAGGAAAGAGGACGGGGAACCAATGCAGGTACCGCTGGGGGCGTACGTGATCGACACCCGTACCGGAAGACTCGGCATCGTCATGGGGCACGAAGGACCGTACGTACAGCTCAGACCCTACGGCGGCGGCAAGGAGTGGGACGCCGACCCCGAGGCCGTACGGCACGCCACACCCGCCGAGCGGCTCCGCGCGGCGACCGCGTACGCCAACGCCCGCAGCCGGGGTGAGGTGCCTTGACGCCCTGACGCTGGGGTGCGGGCGCATGGGCTTCTGGAAGTGGAGGGGCCGCGGCCCCAGGGCCACCCGGCGCTACCCGGTCCCGCTGACCGCGCACCAGCTGTGGATGGTGTCGCTCAGCGCGCCGGTGAGCCGGGACGACACGGCGTCACGGACGACGCTGTACCCGTTCACCCGCGTCGACGACGACCGCGCCCGAGCCAGAAGGCCCTCACCCATTTCAAGATCACACGTCAGTGATCGCTGTCACCAACCTCCGTGGACAGAACACCTAGGGCCTGCCGTTTGGACCATGCCGCAGACGCGGGGTCTGGCACGCACGTCTGCCGCGTTGTCGTCGCTCGCCGACTCCCCCACGCTCGGCTGCGCTCGCGCGGGGGGACCCCCATCGCGTCGACTCCCTCCTCCGCCTTGCGGCCGCACGCACCAGACCCCGCTCACCGACGCTGAGCAGCTCCCGCCGATGTCCTGCGGCGTGATCCAAACGGCAGGCCCTACCCGCACCGGCTACCGGGCGCGCGCCCGGCGGCTCACCGGCGTCGCGCCGCTCGCCCGGGACGCCGCGCTGTACGCCGACATCACCCGGCGCGGTTTCGCCTGCGGGATGATCGGTGAGGGCGACGCCCGGACCGCGCTGAAGAACATCGTGCCCGCAATGGCGGGGACGTACGGCTCCTGGCGGGAGTACGCCGACCCCTACCTGCTGGGACGGCAGGTGTGGCGGGACGGGCTGCGCGGCACCCCGGACGCGGACTTCCCCGCCCCGCAGGCGGTCGCCGACGCGCACCTGCGCGCGCTGCTCGACCCCGCGAACCGGGCCAGCCCCTGGAACCTCGCCCCGTGGGACGCCATACGGCGGCCCGACCAGCCCTCCGGCCACCCCCGCTGAGCCGTTGCCCGCCTGTTACGCGGGCCGTGCCCGGCCGCTCTACCGGTACGCGAGAATAGGCCCCATGAGTCTGTTCCGCGACGACGGCATCGTGCTGCGCACCCAGAAGCTGGGTGAGGCGGACCGGATCATCACGCTGCTCACCCGCGGTCACGGCCGGGTACGCGCCGTGGCGCGCGGCGTACGGCGCACCAAGTCGAAGTTCGGGGCGCGGCTCGAACCCTTCTCCCACGTCGACGTGCAGTTCTTCGCGCGGGGCAGCGAACTGGTCGGGCGCGGGCTGCCGCTGTGCACCCAGAGCGAGACCATCGCGCCGTACGGCGGCGGCATCGTCACCGACTACGCCCGGTACACCGCCGGTACGGCCATGCTGGAGACGGCGGAGCGGTTCACCGACCACGAGGGCGAGCCCGCCGTCCAGCAGTACCTGCTCCTCGTCGGCGCGCTGCGCACGCTCGCGCGCGGGGAGCACGCCCCGCACCTCGTCCTCGACGCCTTCCTGCTGCGCTCCCTCGCCGTGAACGGCTACGCCCCCAGCTTCACGGACTGCGCGAAGTGCGGGATGCCCGGCCCGAACCGGTTCTTCTCGGTGGCGTCCGGCGGGACGGTCTGCGCGGACTGCCGGGTACCCGGCAGTGTCGTACCCTCCCCGGGCACCCTCGAACTGCTCGGCGCGCTCCTCACGGGCGACTGGGAGACGGCGGACGCGTGCGAGGCGCGGTACGTCCGGGAGGGCAGCGGGCTGGTGTCCGCGTACCTGCACTGGCACCTGGAGCGCGGGCTGCGGTCGCTGCGCTACGTCGAGAAGTAAGTTCGCCAGAGAGAAGCAAGAGAGAAGAGACGCACATGGTCGTACGCGGGTTTCTGGGACGCCAGCGCCGCGAGTACCGGACGCCGGACCAGCATCCGTCCGGTGCCCGCCCGCCGAAGCTGCCCGGGGAGCTGGTGCCGGACCATGTGGCGATCATCATGGACGGCAACGGACGGTGGGCGAAGGAGCGGGGGCTGCCGCGCACCGAGGGGCACAAGGTGGGCGCGGAGTGCGTGCTCGACGTGCTCCAGGGGGCGATCGAGATGGACGTGAAGGCCATCTCGCTGTACGCGTTCTCCACCGAGAACTGGAAGCGGTCACCGGACGAGGTGCGCTTCCTGATGAACTTCAACCGCGACTTCATCCGCAAGACCCGCGACCAGCTCGACGAGCTGGGGGTACGGGTGCGGTGGGTCGGGCGGATGCCGAAGCTGTGGAAGTCCGTCGCGAAGGAGCTCCAGATCGCCCAGGAGCAGACCACGGACAACGACCGGCTGACCCTGTACTTCTGCATGAACTACGGCGGCCGGGCCGAGATCGCGGACGCGGCGAAGGCGCTGGCGGAGGACGTGCGGGCGGGCCGGCTGGACCCGTCGAAGGTGAACGAGAAGACGTTCGCGCGGTACCTCTACTACCCCGACATGCCGGAGGTCGACCTGTTCCTGCGGCCCAGCGGCGAGCAGCGCACCTCCAACTACCTCATCTGGCAGAGCGCGTACGCCGAGATGGTCTTCCAGGACGTCCTGTGGCCGGACTTCGACCGCCGGGACCTGTGGCGCGCCTGTGTGGAGTACGCCTCCCGCGACCGCCGCTTCGGCGGCGCGATCCCCAACGAGGAACTGCTGGCCATGGACGGCAGGCGGGGATGAGCCAGGCGGTGCCGCCGCGCGTGGTGCGCGGCTGCGCGGCGGTGACCGTGTTCGGGTCCGCCGCGCTCGCCGTGCTGTTCTCCTTCGGGGGCACCGTCGAGATGGAGACGTTCCCCGGGCTGCGGGAGAACAGGGGCCCGGTCGTCGTCTGGATGCTGGTGTTCGCCGCCGTGGTGGCCGCGGGCGGGCTGGCGCTGACCGGCTGGCGGTCGCGCGCGGCCCGGGTCGCCACCGGCTGCCTGGCGGCCCTGGTGGCGGTGCGCCTGTGGACGGTCGCGCCGGTGCTGCACTGCTGGTCGTACGACAAGGTGAGCCGTGCGGACGACGGTACCTACACCTGCTACCGGATGCCCTGAGGGTCAGGCTCCGGGGTCGCGCCCGCGCACTCGGCGCACGTGCCGAAGATCTCCACCGTGTGGGCCACGTTGACGAAGCCGTGTTCCGCGGCGATCGCCTCGGCCCACTTCTCCACCGCCGGGCCCTCGACCTCGACCGCCTTGCCGCAGGTGCGGCAGACGAGGTGGTGGTGGTGTTCGCCGGTGGAGCAGCGGCGGTAGACGGACTCGCCGTCGGAGGTGCGCAGGACGTCGACCTCACCGGCCTCGGCGAGGGACTGGAGGGTGCGGTAGACCGTGGTGAGCCCGACGGAGTCGCCCTTGTGCTTGAGCATGTCGTGCAGGTCCTGGGCGCTGCGGAACTCCTCGACCTCTTCCAGGGCCGCCGCCACGGCGGCGCGCTGCCGCGTGGCGCGGCCCTTCACGGGCGGTCCAGCGGTGGTCACCGGTTGCCTCCTCACATCTGCGTCTGCCGGGCCATTGTGCCAGCCCGGTCCGTACGCGGTCAGACGCCGGCCTCGTCGCCCGCCCCCCGGCTGGCCGGAATCGCGCACTCCGCCGGGTCACCGGCGGGCTGTGCCGCGGCCAGCGCCCGCGCGCGGCGCCGGGCCAGCGGCGCGGCCAGGGCGGTCAGCAGCCCGAACGCGCCGATGGTGAGCAGCACGATCGTCGCGCCGGGCGGCACGTCCTGGTAGTACGACGTCACCGTGCCGCCGATGGTGACGCTCACGCCGATCGCCACCGCGATCGCGAACGTCGCCGCGAAGCTGCGGCTGAGCTGCTGCGCCGCCGCCACCGGCACCACCATCAGCGCCGACACCAGCAGCAGGCCCACGACGCGCATCGCGACGGTCACCGTCACCGCCGCCGTCACGGCGGTCAGCAGGTTCAGCGCCCGCACCGGCAGCCCGGTGACCCGCGCGAACTCCTCGTCCTGGCTGACCGCGAAGAGCTGGCGGCGCAGGCCCAGCGTGACCAGGACCACGAACGCCGCGAGGACGCAGATCGCCGTCACGTCGGACTCGGAGACCGTCGACAGGGAGCCGAAGAGGTACGACGTCAGGTTGGCGTTGGACCCGCCGGGGGCGAGGTTGATCAGCATCACGCCGCCCGCCATACCGCCGTAGAAGAGCATCGCGAGGGCGATGTCGCCGCGGGTCCTGCCGTACCAGCGGATCAGCTCCATCAGGACCGCGCCGAGGACGGAGACCAGGGTCGCCATCCACACCGGGGACCAGGAGAGCAGGAAGCCCAGGCCGACACCGGTCATGGCGACGTGGCCGATGCCGTCGCCCATCAGGGCCTGGCGGCGCTGGACCAGGTAGATGCCGACCGCGGGGGCGGTGACGCCGACCAGGACGGCGGCCAGGAGCGCCCGCTGCATGAAGGGGTAGGTCAGGAGTTCCATCAGCTCAGCAGTCCGGTGCGGAGGGGCTCGGTGCCCTCGGGGGCGTGCGGGTGGACGTGGTCGTGGCCGGGCAGGGCGTGCTGGCCGACGGCCTTGGGCGGCGGGCCGTCGTGCAGGACGCAGCCGTCGCGGAGGACCACCGCGCGGTCGATCAGCGGCTCCAGCGGGCCGAGTTCGTGCAGGACGAGGAGGACGGAGACGCCCCGGGCGACCTGTTCGCGCAGGGTCGCGGCCAGCACCTCCTGGCTGGCGAGGTCCACGCCCGCCATGGGCTCGTCCATGATCAGCAGTTCCGGTTCCGAGGCCAGCGCGCGGGCGATGAGCACCCGCTGGTGCTGGCCGCCGGAGAGGGCGCTCACGGAGTCCCTGGCCCGGTCGGTCATGCCGACCAGCTCTATGGCGTCCCGTACGGCCGCGTGGTCGGCCTTGCGGAGGACGCCGAAGCGGGCCCGGGACAGCCGCCCCGAGGTGACGACCTCGGTCACCGTGGCGGGCACGCCGCCCGCGGCGGTGGTGCGCTGGGGGACGTACCCGACCCGCCCCCAGTCGCGGAACCGGCGCCGCGGGGTGCCGAACAGCTCCACCTCGCCCGCGCTGACCGGGACCTGCCCGATGACGCTGCGCACGGCGGTCGACTTGCCCGATCCGTTGGCACCGAGCAGGGCGACGACCTCACCGCGGTGCACGGTGAGGTCGATGCCGCGCAGGACGGGACGTGCGCCCAGTTCCGCGCGGACCCCGCGCAGGGATATGACGGGCGAACCCGTGGCGGCCGTCTCGCCCATGGCGTCCTCCGTAAAGATCATTTGCTGCCCAGGGCGGTTTCCAGCGCCTTGAGGTTGCCTTCCATGACCTGCAGGTAGTCGTCGCCGCGGGACCGGTCGGTGATGCCCTCCAGCGGATCGAGGACGTCCGTCTTCAGGCCCGCGTCCTTGGCGAGGGTCTTCGCGGTCTTGTCGGAGACCAGTGTCTCGTAGAAGACGGTGGTGACGCCGTCGGCCTTCGCCTCCTCCTGGAGCTCCCGGATCCGGGCGGGGCTCGGCTCGCTCTCCGGGTCGACGCCGGAGATGGCCTCCTGGGTGAGGCCGTAGCGCTCGGCCAGGTAGCCGAAGGCGGCGTGGTTGGTGAAGAAGACCTTGGTGGCGGAGTCCTTCAGACCGTCCTCGAAGGCGGTGTCCAGGGCGTCGAGCTTCCCGACCAGGGTGGCGGTGTTCTTCTCGTAGTCGGCCGCGTGGTCCGGGTCGGCCTTCGCGAAGGCCGCGCCGACGCCCTCGGCGATCTCGGCGTACTTCACCGGGTCCAGCCAGACGTGCGGGTCGAGGGCGTGCTCGTCCTCCTCCGCGTGCTCCTCCCCGCCGTGGTCGTGCTCGACGCCGCCGTGGTCCTCCAGCGTGGTGAGGGTGGCGGCGTCGATCTTCGTCTTGACGCCGGACTGGTCGATGGCCTCGTCCACGGCGGGCTGGAGGGTCTTCAGGTAGAGCACCGCGTCGGACTCGCCGAGCCGCGCGGTCTGCCGGGCGCTCAGCTCCAGGTCGTGCGGCTCCTGGCCGGGCTCGGTGAGGGTGGTGACGTGGGCGTGCTCGCCGCCGATCTGCTCGGCGAGGAACTGCATCGGGTAGAACGACGCGACGACGTCGAACTTGTCCGTGTTGCCCACGGCGGCGCTGTCGGAGGAGCAGGCGGTGAGGGTGGTCAGGCCGAGGGTGGCAGCCGCCGCGACCGCGATGCCGGATATGTGTCGTCGTCGTACGTTCATGACACTCATTTTCAATGGAGGTGGAAACGATTGTCAATAAACGTGGCGCAGCCCATAGGGCGGGACCGATTTGGTTGAGGGGCCGTCCCCGCCGGTAACCTGAAGCATTCGCTGGAAGCATCTCGCTTCGTCGCCCGTCGTCGTAATGAAGAGAGCACCGTGGCCGCCGACAAGATCGACACCATCGTCAGCCTGAGCAAGCGCCGTGGCTTCGTTTTCCCCTGTAGTGAGATCTACGGCGGTCAGCGGGCCGCCTGGGACTACGGGCCCCTCGGTGTCGAGCTGAAGGAGAACCTCAAGCGCCAGTGGTGGCGCTACATGGTGACGTCGCGTGAGGACGTGGTCGGTATCGACTCGTCCGTGATCCTCGCCCCCGAGGTGTGGGTCGCCTCCGGTCACGTCGCCACCTTCACCGACCCCCTCACCGAGTGCACCGCCTGCCACAAGCGGTTCCGCGCGGACCACCTGGAGGAGGCGTACGAGGAGAAGAAGGGCCGCGCCCCCGAGAACGGCCTCGCCGACATCAACTGCCCCAACTGCGGCAACAAGGGCCAGTTCACCGAGCCCAAGCAGTTCTCCGGTCTGCTCTCCACCCACCTCGGCCCGACCCAGGACTCCGGCTCCATCGCCTACCTGCGTCCCGAGACCGCCCAGGGCATCTTCACCAACTTCGGCCAGGTGCAGACCACTTCGCGCCGCAAGCCGCCGTTCGGCATCGCCCAGATGGGCAAGTCCTTCCGCAACGAGATCACGCCCGGCAACTTCATCTTCCGGACCCGCGAGTTCGAGCAGATGGAGATGGAGTTCTTCGTCAAGCCGGGCGAGGACGAGACGTGGCAGGAGTACTGGATGGAGCAGCGCTGGAACTGGTACACCGGCCTCGGGATGCGCGAGGAGAACATGCGGTGGTACGAGCACCCGCAGGAGAAGCTCTCCCACTACTCCAAGCGCACCGCCGACATCGAGTACCGCTTCCAGTTCGGCGGCAGCGAGTGGGGTGAGCTGGAGGGCGTCGCCAACCGCACCGACTACGACCTCGGCGCGCACTCCAAGGCCTCCGGCCAGGACCTCTCCTACTTCGACCAGGAGGCCGGGGAGCGCTGGACGCCGTACGTCATCGAGCCCGCGGCCGGTGTCGGCCGGGCCATGCTCGCCTTCCTGCTCGACGCCTACGTCGAGGACGAGGCGCCCAACGCCAAGGGCAAGATGGAGAAGCGGGTCGTGCTGCGCCTCGACCACCGCCTCGCGCCGGTCAAGGTCGCCGTCCTGCCGCTCTCCCGCAACCCCGAGCTGTCGCCGAAGGCGAAGGGGCTCGCGCAGGCGCTGCGGCAGAACTGGAACATCGAGTTCGACGACGCGGGCGCGATCGGGCGCCGGTACCGGCGCCAGGACGAGATCGGGACGCCGTACTGCGTGACGGTCGACTTCGACACGCTGGACGACAACGCGGTGACGGTGCGGGAGCGGGACTCGATGAAGCAGGAGCGGGTGTCCCTCGACCAGATCGAGGGGTACCTCGCCAGCCGACTCATCGGTAGCTGAGCCGTCGTCCGGGGGTGCGGGCGCGGGTGGGCCGCGGCTGATCGCGCGGTTCCCCGCGCCCCCCGGTAGACACTCTTGCCTATTGGCCCTCGATACCGGTCCCTCAGTGGACCTGTATCGGGGGCCTCTCCGCGTCCAGGGTGGGGGCATGACCCTTACGTTTCTGCTGACCACGCTGGTCGTCGTCCTCACGCCCGGGACCGGGCTCGTCTACACCCTCGCCGCGGGGCTCGGCCGGGGGCGGGGGGCCGCCGTGTGGGCGGCCGTGGGGTGCACGCTGGCGATCGTGCCGCACGTGCTGGCGACGGTCACCGGGCTCGCGGCGCTGCTGCACGCGAGCGCGACCGCGTTCCAGGTCCTCAAGTACGCCGGTGTCTGCTACCTGCTCTACATGGCCTGGGCCACGGTGCGGGACAAGGAGGCGCTGGTCGTGGGGGACGGGCCCGCCGCGCCGATGACCTAGCGGCAGGTGGTGGCGCGGGCCGTGCTGATCAACCTGCTCAACCCGAAGGTGACGATCTTCTTCCTCGCGTTCCTGCCGCAGTTCGTCAGCCCCGGCCAGCCGCACGCCGCGCCCCGGATGCTGTTCCTCGGCGGGGTGTTCATGCTGGTCACCTTTGTCGTCTTCGCCGTGTTCGGGGTGCTGGCGGCGGCCGTGCGCAGCCAGGTGATCTCCCGGCCGCGGGTGATGGCGTGGCTGCGGCGGACCTTCGCCGGGTCGTTCGTGGTGCTGGGGGCGAAGCTGGCGGTGACGGGGACGCAGTGATCCCCGGCCGGCTACGAGCCCGCCGGGGAGCGGCCCGCCGTCGGGTCCACCGTCGCCTGGTGGGCCTCCGCCAGATGCTCCTCCGCCTTCAGCCAGGGCAGGAACTGCGCGTTCTGCCGCCAGCCGCAGGTGTCGCAGCTGATCGCCCGCTGGATGCCGCGCCGGTGCACCCGCACCACGTGCTCACGCCCGTGCTGGTCCCAGCGGCTGACCTTGCTCGTGGTTATCGGAGGCATGGAGCAGAGTGTGCAGCAATTCCGGCCTCCGCAGGGGCCGTGCGGCCCACCCGTCCACGCGCACTCCGTCCGGTGCGTGACAATGGGGGAATGTCCGCGCCCAGCAGCCCGCTCCAGATCGGCCCGCACACCGTCACCCCGCCCGTGGTCCTCGCACCCATGGCCGGGATCACCAACGCGCCCTTCCGCACCCTGTGCCGGGAGTTCAGCGGCGGCAAGGGCCTCTTCGTCAGCGAGATGATCACGACGCGGGCGCTGGTCGAGCGCAACGAGAAGACCATGCAGCTGGTCCACTTCGACGCCAGCGAGAAGCCCCGCTCCATCCAGCTGTACGGCGTCGACCCCGCCACCGTCGGCAAGGCCGTCCGCATGATCGCGGAAGAGGACCTCGCCGACCACATCGACCTCAACTTCGGCTGCCCCGTGCCGAAGGTGACCCGCAAGGGCGGCGGCTCCGCGCTGCCGTACAAGCGGAACCTGCTCCGCGCCATCCTGCGGGAGGCCGTCAGCGGCGCCGGTGAGCTGCCCGTCACCATGAAGATGCGTATCGGCATCGACGACGACCACGTCACCTACCTCGACGCCGGCCGGATCGCCGTCGAGGAGGGCGTCACGGCCATCGCCCTGCACGGCCGCACCGCCGCCCAGCACTACGGCGGCACCGCCGACTGGAGCGCCATCGCCCGGCTGAAGGAGCACGTCCCGGAGATCCCCGTCCTCGGCAACGGCGACATCTGGTCCGCCGAGGACGCGGTGCGCATGGTGCGGGAGACCGGCTGCGACGGCGTCGTGGTCGGCCGCGGCTGCCTGGGGCGGCCGTGGCTGTTCGCGGACCTGGTCGCCGCCTTCGAGGGCCGGGACGCCGACATCGCGCGGCCCACCCTGCGCGAGGTCGCCGACGTCATGGTCCGGCACGCCACCCTGCTCGGCGAGTGGATCGGACAGGGGGGGACGGCCCGGAGGGCCACCGTCGAGGATGGTGGTGGGAGACGGGCGGGCGAGTCCCGGGGCGTCATCGACTTCCGCAAGCACGTCGCCTGGTACCTGAAGGGCTTCGCGGTCGGCTCCGAGATGCGCAAGCGGCTCGCGGTCACCTCCTCGCTGGCGGAGCTGCGCGCCGGGCTCGACGAGCTGGACCTGGACCAGGCGTGGCCCACCGGCGCCGACGGCCCGCGCGGACGCACCTCCGGCAACAACCGCGTCGTCCTGCCCGACGGCTGGCTGAAGGACCCCTACGACTGCGCGGGCGTCGGCGAGGACGCCGAGCTGGACACCTCCGGCGGCTGACCGGTCACTTCCCGGAGGCGTGCGGCGTGGAGCCGTACGCCGTCAGGAAGCGGTCGCGGAAGGTGTCCATCCGCCACACCGGGGTGTCCGCGGCGGGCGCGAGGCCGTCCGCCCAGCCCCAGTCCGCGATCTTCTCCAGCACCCCCGGGTCCTTCGCGACGACCGACACCGGCACGTCCCGGCTGGCGTTCTCGCCGCTGACCCGGGGGATGGGCTGGTGGTCGCCGAGGAAGACCAGGACGGTGTCCTCGTCGCCGTACCGCTCCAGCCACTCGGTCAGGCTGGTCACCGAGTACGCGATCGACTTGCCGTACTCCCGCTTGGAGCGGTCGGAGTCGGGGACGACCTCCTTGGGGTCGGCGCCCGCCGCCTCGATGCCCTCGAAGATCCGGCCGTCGCCGAGGTCGTCCCAGTCGACCACGGCCGGGACGGGCGCCCAGGGCTGGTGGCTGGAGGTCAGGATGATCTCCGCCATGAGCGGCTTGTCCCGCTCCCTGCCGTGCTCCAGGCGCTGGAACGCCTCCAGCGCGAACTGGTCCGGCATCGTCGACCAGCTGAACTTCGGGCCCTCGTAGCCGAGGTGGAAGGCGTCGTAGACGTGGTCCAGGCCGAAGAACTCCGACTCCGGCCAGCCCTTCTGCACCCCGGGCACGATGCCGACCGAGCGCCAGTCGCCGGTCTTCTGGAACGCCCTGGTGAGGGTGAGGTGGTCGCTCGCCGTCACCGTGCGGTACCGCTGCTGGTTGTCTATCCACAGGCCCGACAGGAACGTGGAGTGGCCGAGCCAGCTGCTGCCGCCGTACGTCGCCGACGTCAGCCAGCCGCTCCTCGCGTGGAACCCCGCCTGCGCCAGCGCCTCCGTCCGGGCGTCCAGCGCGCTCGTCACGCCCGGCGCGATCAGCGGGTCCTCCAGGGCGCTGCGGCCGTAGCTCTCGATGAACGTGAACAGCACGTCCTTGCCGCGCAGGTCGGGCACCAGCTCGGCGGGCGGGGTCGCGCCGAAGGCGTCCTGCCCGGCCTCCCTCGCGAACGCCGCCTCGTCCCGCAGGGTCGCCTTCACCCGCCCGGACTGCGCGGTCACCGTGTCGGCCACCCGGTCCGCGGCCAGCGGCACCCCGGCGACCTGGAGACCGAGGGCGGAGCAGGTGATCCACACCGTGCCCGCGATCAGCGTGCCCTTCGTCGCCGCCGCCCGGTGGCGCGTCAGCAGCCCGCCCAGCCGCAGCGACGCCAGCACCAGCGCCGCGAACAGCGCCACCAGCGCGGCCACCAGGCCGACCGTCGCGGCGGTCGTCGCCCCGCTGCCCATGGTGTCCCGCTG
The DNA here is from genome assembly GCF_040635175.1 of Streptomyces sp. NPDC006997. Classification (NCBI taxonomy): domain Bacteria; kingdom Bacillati; phylum Actinomycetota; class Actinomycetes; order Kitasatosporales; family Streptomycetaceae; genus Streptomyces; species Streptomyces sp. NPDC006997. The sequence continues at coordinate 86,625 of NZ_JBEYHH010000009.1, read as the reverse complement.
GTACGCCCGCGCGTCGTCGAGCAGCTCCCAGTCCAGGACCAGGTTGAAGCCCCGGCCCAGGTACTCCTTGAACCCGATGTCCAGCAGGTTCAGCACCGTCAGCGCGCCGAGCCCGACGCCGGTGAGCACCGCCATCGCCGTACGCGACCGGCGCCCCGGCAGCGCCAGCAGCACCGTCACGCCGACGATCGCCTCCGCCGGGAGGCGCGCGAAGTGCCGGGCGTCCACGGCGGTCGGCGCGTTCGGCAGCAGCAGGGCGGCGAGCACCAGCGCGGCGCACAGGGCGGTGAGCGTGTGGCGCAGGACGAGGACGGCCCGCGGGTGCGCGGTGCGCCAGCCCCGGAACCGGTCCGTCAGCCTCCGGCTCCAGCTCGCCGGAGCGCGCTCGTCCTCCTTCCCGCCCCCGTCGTCCGTGTCCGGGACGACGTGACGTGTGCGCGTGAAGACAGGCACCCGAGGGTCCTTCCGTGCGTAGCGGGTCCACCGTCAACCCGTACGTCCCGGCGCCGGGTTGCGTTCACCGCCCGCGCGGCCTCCTCAGGCGCCGCCCACCGCCGTCAGCAGCGCCAGCGGCGCCGTCGCCGACCTCGCCTCCCGCACGCACGCGTGCGGATACGGCACCGGCTCCGGGTGCGTGTCGCGGCCGTACCCCGCGAGTACCTCGGGCAGCCGGTGCCCGGTCGCGGTCGCCGCGTCCACCAGGGCGTGCGCGACCGTGCGGGCCTCGTCGTGCAGGCCGTAGCGGGAGAGTCCCAGGGTGATCAGCGCGTTGTCGTGCGGCCACACCGAGCCGCGGTGGTACGACAGCGGGTGGTACGCCGGCTGGCCCGCGGCCAGCGTGCGCACGCCCCAGCCGGAGAAGAAGTCCGGCTCCAGCAGCCGCCGTCCGACCAGTTCCCCGTACTCCTTGTCGAGCAGCCCGGACCACAGCAGGTGCCCGGCGTCGGAGGCGAGCGCGTCGACCCGGTGGCCCTCCCCGTCGAGGGCGAGCGCCGGGAAGGAGTGCTCCGGCATCCAGAAGTCCCGCTGGAAACGGTCCCGCAGGTCACCGGCGGCCTGTTCGAGGAGGGCGCCGTACGTCTCGTCGTCCCACGCCGTGCGCGCCAGCCACGCCGTGCGGCGCAGCGCGTCGTACGCGTACCCCTGCGCCCCCGCCGCCATCACCGGCCCGTTGGGCCTGCTGCCGTCCGCCGAGCAGATCGCGCCGGGGGAGTCCTTCCAGTTCTGGTTGGCGAGACCGCCCTGGTCGGCGCGGTAGACGAGGTACCCGCGCGAGGTCAGCCCGCCGTGGTCCAGCATCCAGCCGACGGCCGCGCGGGCGTACGGCTGGAGCCGCCGGGCGAGCGCGGTGTCGCCGGTCTGCTCGGTGTAGGCGCCGAGCAGCACGAGGAAGAGCGGGGTGGCGTCGACCGAGCCGTAGTAGCGGCCGTACGGCACCTGCCCGAAGTGGGCCAGCTCGCCGTGGCGCACCTCGTGCACGATCTTGCCGGGCTGGGCGACCGAGCCGGGGTCGGTGCCGGTGGCCTGAGCGGCGGCGAGCGCGGGCAGCGTGGCGGCGGCCAGCCCCGGCCGGTAGGGGAGCGCGAAGAGGGAGGTGAGCAGGGCGTCGCGGCCCAGCAGGGTGAGGAACCAGGGCGCCCCGGCGGCCGGGACGCGCAGTTCCTCGCCGTCCGGTCCGGTGGCCGGGACCTGGAGGGCGGCCAGGTCCGCGAGTCCGCGCGCGCAGGCCGCGGCCAGCTCGGGCCAGCCGGTGGGGAAGGCGACGCCCTCGACGAACTCGCCCTCCCGCGCGAGCAGGTGCCGGGAGACGGCGGCGGGGGAGCGGGGCACCCGCAGCGCCCGCTTCTCGCCGTGCGGGCGGGCGATCACGCGCAGGGTCAGCTCGGTGGTGCCGTGCGGTTCCAGCTCCAGCGTCCACACCAGTCGGCGGGCGCCGGTGCCGGTCTCCTCCACACCGTCCGGCGCGGGGTCGGCGGTCACCGTCGTACGGGACTGCCACTCGCCGCGGCGGTAGGTGAACTCCACGCCGTCGTCGAGGACCTGGCGGCGGCGGACGACGCCGGTCTTGGCGTAGGTGCGGTGGTCGGAGCGCAGCTCGAACTGGTCGGCGAAGTCGGCGTCCACGGTGAGCGCGAGGCGGACCGTGGTGGGCACCGGACGGTTCCCGCTGACCCGGACCAGTTCCACGAACGAGCCGTCCCCGACGGCCTGCTCCCGGAACAGCGTGTACGCGGGCGGCTCCAGGCGCCCGCCCCGGGGGACGAGCACGCAGCGGGCGGTGTCCCCGGCGGTGACCGGGGTCAGCGCCTCGGGCACCGCCCCGTCGACGGTGAGCTGCCAGCGGCTCAGGTGCCGGGCGTCCCGGACGAACAGGCCGTCGGGCAGCCCGTCCGGGGCGCTGGCGCCGCGTACCCCGCTGATGTCCCCGCGGTCGCCCACGGCGGCGAACGTCCCCCCGTACACGAGCAGATGATGCCGGTCCGTCATCGCACGTCCCCTCCCTTGAACGCCATGGCCGCGCCCTTGTCCCAGGCGGGCTGGTCGTGCAGCAGATCGAGGGCGAGCGCCGCGGTCCAGCCGAAGTCGGTGGTGCCGCAGGACTCGCCGGTGTACGGGTCGACGTACTCCGCGAAGCCGGAGGCGTCGGCGGTGTGCAGCACCGCCCGGCGCAGCGCGTCGGCCCGGCCGCGCTCGCCGTGCAGCCGCAGCCCGCGCTCCAGCAGCCAGCCGGTGTTGAACCAGGCCGGGCCCCGCCAGTAGCGGTGCGGGTCGAACGCCTCGCCGCGCAGGTCGTAGCTGGGCACCAGGCGGGTGAGCCCGCCGAGCCCGAAGTGCGGGCCGCACAGGGTGCGCACCAGCGTGGCGGCGGTCTCGCGCGGGAGCGTCGGCAGCAGCAGCGGCACCAGGCCGGAGACGCCGCGCTCGGGGATCAGCCCGCCGCCGACCACGTCCCGGCAGAGGAACATGCCGCGCGCCGGGTCCCACAGCCGCTCGATGAGCACCTCGGTCAGCCGCTCCGCGCGCGCGTGCCGGGCGGTGCCGGTGGCGCCCAGCTCGTGGGCGATGGCGGCGAGGGCGTGCTCGGAGGCGATGAGGAGGGCGTTGAAGGCGGGGTCCTCCACGGCGAAGGCGTGCGGGCCGGTCGGGTCGCTCGGCGAGGATCGTGCGTCGTCGTACCCCCGGTCCCGGTAGTCCGCCGCGAGGCGTACGTACCGCCCGTAGTCCAGGTCCGTCGGCCGGTCCTCGGGGGAGCCGTGGTCGAGGTCGGCGCGGCGGAAGGAGCGGGCCGGGGCGGGGGCGACGCGGGCGAGCGGGGCGTCCCAGCAGGGGCTGTTGTCCATGCCCTGCTCCCAGGGGTGCACGACGGACGCCAGCCCGCCGCCCCCCAGGTCACGCCGGTGCAGCAGATAGCGGTGCCAGGCCGCCAGCCGGGGATACACCGTGGAGAGGAACCCGCGCGCCCGCGACAGCCCCGGGTCGGCGCGGTGCACCAGCCAGGCCGCCAGCGCGTGCACCGGTGGTTGCACGATGCCGGACGTCTGTACGGTGCGCGGGGCGCCCGCAGCGCGCCCCGCGGTCGAGGAGCGCCAGAAGTCGGGGCTCGGGAAGTACGCGTCGAGCGGGACGGAGGGGCTGAAGACGATGTGCGGGACCCGCCCGTCGCCCCACTGGGCCGCCAGCAGCGTCTCCAGCTCCGTCTGCGCCCGTAACGGCGACAGGTGCCGCAGCCCGATCGCGATGAACGCCGAGTCCCAGGACCACTGGTGCGGGTACAGGCCCCTTGAGGGGACGGTGGAGGTCCCGGTCCAGTTCCCCTCCAGCACGCGCGCCGCCCTGCGGTGCAGGGAATCGGCCACGGCGTCCGGATCGTATGCGAGGGCACGGTCCGGGGGACGGGTGATGACGGGTGCTGGACGATCCACTCGGGACTCCCCGAAGACGCGTACGGCTGATGGGTTCGGTGGCGGCTACCGTAGGGTTACGTCTATTTAACACGCAAAACTCAATATGTAATGCAAGCTTGAGAAACACAAGGGGGTGCGCGGATGTCCGTACGCAGTGCTCGTGGCGGCCGAGGTCAGGGCAGCAGTGGCGAGCTGCTCGACCTGGTGCGCAGTGGCCGCGCCACCACGCGCGGCGCGCTCCAGCAGGCCACCGGCCTGTCCCGGGCCACCGTGGGCCAGCGCCTGGACCGCCTCTTCCGCGCGGGCTGGCTGCGCGAGGGCGCGGGCGGCCCGGTCGGCTCCCCGCTGGGCGGGCGTCCCTCGATCACCCTGGAGTTCGACGACGAGCACGCCGTCGTCCTCGCGGCGGACCTGGACACCCGGCACGCGCGCGTGGCCGTCCTCACCCTGACCGGCGAGATCCTCGCCGAGCACGGCGGCACGCTCCTCATCGAGGACGGCCCGGAGAAGGTCCTCGGCGAACTGGGCCGCTGGTTCGCCGAACTGCTGGCGAAGACGGGCCACCACGCGGCCGAGGTCTGCGGGATCGGCCTCGCGGTCCCGGGCCCGGTGGACCGCGAGACGGGCCGGGTCGTCCAGCCGCCGATCATGCCGGGCTGGGACGGCTACGACATACGCGGCCGTCTGGCCCGCGCGTTCACGGAGCACGCGGGCGCCGCCACCACCACCGTCCCGGTCCTCGTCGACAACGACGCCAACCTGATGGCGTACGGCGAACAGCGCACCGGCTATCCCGACTGCTCGGCGTTCGTGCTGGTCAAGGTCTCCACCGGGATAGGCGCCGGGGTCGTGGTCGACGGCTCGCTCTACCGCGGCGTCGACGGCGGCGCGGGCGACATCGGGCACATCCGGGTGCCGGAGGGCGCGGAGACGCTGTGCCGCTGCGGGTCGTACGGCTGTCTGGCCGCCGTCGCGAGCGGTGGTGCCGTGGCCCGGCGGCTGGTGGCGTCCGGGGTCCCGGCGGCGTCCGGGTCCGACGTGCGGGACCTGCTGGCGGCGGGGCATCCGGAGGCGGTGGGACTGGCGCGGGAGGCGGGGCGCCGGGTCGGGGACGTGCTGGCCACGGTCGTGACCCTGCTGAACCCGGGGGTGCTGATGATCGCCGGGGATCTGGCCGGAACGGCGTTCGTGACGGGCGTGCGGGAGCTGCTGTACCAGCGGGCGCTGTCGCGCTCCACCGCCCACCTGGAGGTGGTGACCTCGAAGCTGGGGGAGCGGGCGGGGCTGGTGGGCGCCGGGGCGCTGGTCGTGGAGCACCTCTACGCGCCGGAGCGGGTGGAGGAACGGCTGCGGGCGCTGGGGGTGTGACGTCCGTGTGCCGCCCGGGAACCGGCCCGGGGGACCCGTCCGCATGGTGAAATCCGCGTCCGTGTGGCAGCGTGATTCTCGCCACCTCTGATAAGGGTTGCGCTCAGACGAGCGGATCGTGGGCGACTGCACTTCTCCAAGGGGTGGCACTGAGTGCCACCCCTTGATCGTTCATCGATCGAACTCAGACGTGCCGAGAGGTGCTCATGTGAGCGTCGGCCCCGGTCTGTGGGCGTTGATTGCTTCAAGAAGTGAACGCAAATGGCCTCGGCGGCTTACCAAGCCTTGACTTTCGATCCGGTGGCGGACCCCTGGTTACAGGCGCATGACGCACGAGTGGACGTACCCACACGCCTTCGATCTGGGTATGTTCCTCGCCGTCAGGGCAGCCACCGCGTCTTCGAGGAGTCGAGACCCGTGTCGGAAAACAAAGATCCCCAGGTAGCCGAGCACGGCGCCGGTGTTGAGGGCGTGAAGTTCGTCTACGACTTCACCGAGGGCAACAAGGACCTCAAGGACCTGCTCGGTGGCAAGGGTGCCAACCTCGCCGAGATGACCAACCTGGGTCTCCCCGTGCCACCCGGCTTCACCATCACCACGGAGGCCTGCAAGGTCTACCTGGACAGCGGCGAGGAGCCCGTGGCACTGCGTGACGAGGTGAGTGCGCACCTCGACGCGCTGGAGCAGCGCATGGGCAAGAGGCTGGGCCAGCCCGACAACCCCCTGCTGGTCTCCGTCCGCTCCGGCGCCAAGTTCTCCATGCCCGGGATGATGGACACCGTCCTCAACATCGGCCTCTCCGACAAGTCGGTGCAGGGCCTCGCCCGGCAGGCGGGCGACGACCGGTTCGCGTGGGACTCCTACCGGCGCCTCATCCAGATGTTCGGCAAGACCGTCCTCGGCGTCGACGGCGACCTCTTCGAGGACGCGCTGGAGAAGGCCAAGGAGGCCAAGAAGGTCACGGTCGACACCGAGCTGGAGGCCGCGGACCTGAGGAAACTGGTCACCGCCTTCAAGAAGATCGTGAAGAAGGAGGCGGGCCGGGACTTCCCGCAGGACCCGCGCGAGCAGATGGACCTCGCCATCAAGGCGGTCTTCGACTCCTGGAACGGCGACCGCGCCAAGCTCTACCGCCGCCAGGAGCGCATCCCGCACGACCTGGGCACGGCGGTCAACGTCTGCTCCATGGTCTTCGGCAACCTGGGCCCCGACTCGGGCACGGGTGTCGCCTTCACCCGCGACCCCGCCTCCGGCCACCAGGGCGTCTACGGCGACTACCTCCAGAACGCCCAGGGCGAGGACGTGGTGGCGGGCATCCGCAACACCGTCCCGCTCGCGGAGCTGGAGACGATCGACAAGAAGTCGTACGACCAGCTGATGCAGATCATGGAGACCCTGGAGAACCACTACAAGGACCTCTGCGACATCGAGTTCACGATCGAGCGCGGTCAGCTGTGGATGCTCCAGACCCGCGTCGGCAAGCGCACCGCGGGCGCCGCGTTCCGGATCGCGACCCAGCTGGTGGACCAGGGCCTGATCGACGAGGCGGAGGCGCTCCAGCGCGTCAACGGCGCCCAGCTCGCCCAGCTGATGTTCCCCCGCTTCGACGACGAGGCGAAGGTCGAGCAGGTCGGCCGGGGCATCGCGGCGTCGCCGGGCGCGGCGGTCGGCAAGGCGGTCTTCGACTCGTACACCGCGGTGAAGTGGTCCCGCTCGGGTGAGCAGGTCATCCTGATCCGCCGGGAGACCAACCCCGACGACCTGGACGGCATGATCGCCGCGGAGGGCATCCTCACGTCCCGGGGCGGCAAGACGTCCCACGCGGCCGTGGTGGCGCGCGGCATGGGCAAGACGTGCGTGTGCGGCGCGGAGGAGCTGGAGGTCGACACCAAGCGCCGCCGGATGACGGTGCCCGGCGGCCACGTCGTCGAGGAGGGCGACGTCATCTCCATCGACGGCTCGTCGGGCAAGGTCTACCTGGGCGAGGTCCCGGTGGTCCCGTCCCCGGTGGTCGAGTACTTCGAGGGCCGGATGCACGCGGGCGCCGACGACGCCGACGAGCTGGTCGAGGCGGTCCACCGCATCATGGCCTTCGCCGACCGCAAGCGCCGCCTCCGCGTCCGCGCCAACGCCGACAACGCGGAGGACGCGCTGCGGGCCCGCCGCTTCGGCGCCCAGGGCATCGGCCTGTGCCGCACGGAGCACATGTTCCTCGGCGACCGCCGCGAGCTGGTGGAGCGCCTGATCCTGGCGGACACGCAGCAGGAGCGCGAGGAGTCCCTGAAGGAACTGCTGCCCCTCCAGAAGCGCGACTTCGTGGAACTCTTCGAGGCGATGGACGGCCTCCCGGTCACGATCCGCCTCCTGGACCCCCCGCTCCACGAGTTCCTCCCCGACATCACGGAACTCTCCGTCCGGGTGGCCCTGGCGGAGTCCCGCCAGGAACCCCACGAGAACGAACTCCGCCTCCTCCAGGCGGTCCACCGCCTGCACGAGCAGAACCCGATGCTGGGCCTGCGCGGCGTCCGCCTGGGCCTGGTCATCCCCGGCCTGTTCACCATGCAGGTACGGGCGATCGCCGAGGCCGCGGCCGAACGCAAGGCGGCGAAGGGCGACCCGCGCGCCGAGATCATGATCCCGCTGGTGGGCACGGTCCAGGAGCTGGAGATCGTCCGCGAGGAGGCGGACAGGGTCATCGCGGAGGTGGAGGAGGCGACGGGCACCCGCCTGAAGCTCTCCATCGGCACGATGATCGAACTCCCGCGCGCCGCGCTGACGGCGGGCCAGATCGCCGAGGCCGCCCAGTTCTTCAGCTTCGGCACGAACGACCTGACGCAGACGGTGTGGGGCTTCAGCCGCGACGACGTCGAGGCCTCCTTCTTCACCGCCTACCTGGAGAAGGGCATCTTCGGCGTCTCCCCGTTCGAGACGATCGACAAGGACGGCGTCGGCTCCCTGGTCGCCGCGGCGGCCAAGGCGGGCCGCGAGACCCGCCCCGACCTGAAGCTCGGCGTCTGCGGCGAACACGGCGGCGACCCGGAGTCCGTCCACTTCTTCCACGAGGTCGGGCTGGACTACGTCTCCTGCTCCCCGTTCCGCATCCCGGTCGCCCGCCTGGAAGCGGGCCGCGCGGCGTCCCAGTCGACGGGCAGCGACCACCGCTGACCTCACGGTCCCCGGAACCGTCGCTCGTCACCCGACCCTCACCGATCAGTGACGGCCCCGGTTCACGGGGAGGGGGCGGCATCCTTGTGCGGGGATGCCGCCCCTTCGGCTCCCCGACCTCACGGTGTGCTGAACAACTCCTCCGCCTGCTCGACGGTGATGGCCCGTACGAGGAGGTCGTCGAGGACGGTGAGGTCGGTACAGGCGGTGACACGGGCACGTACGGCGTCGGGGATCTGGAGCCCGCGGGCTTCCAGCACACGCACGACACCTTCGGCCCTGCCCTTGGCCTCGCCCTTGAGGTAGGTCTCTTCGATGAGGGTGCCCCTGCCGGGGAAGTAACTGGCGACCATGTGCTGTAGCTCTCTCCATGTCTCGCGGGCCGGAGTGTTCTCCAGGCCGACTTCCAGCAGTTCCGACCAGTAGGTGGCCGTCTCCTTGTCGAACGACCGCATACCGCGGGCCAGCAGATTCAGTATGGCCTCGATACCGCGGCTCTCGCTGTGGATGATGGCGCTGAACGTCGCCAGGGCGGGTTGTCGCGCCACCAGGGTTTCGTCGGTGATCTCGGGAACCGACCCCGGACCGAGTACGAACGGCCGGGTGACCTGGCTCAGCCACGGCCCGACCCGGTTCTCGAAGGGCCCCTCCGCCCACTTCGCGGTGGACGCCTTCCGCAGACGGCGACGAGCAGCACCGGCAGGTTGTACCGCGCGCTCAGGTAGGCCATGTAATAGGCCCAGTTGACCGCCTTGTCGGGTGCCTGCTTGGTCTGCGCCTCGATGGCGAGCAGGAAGCCGTCGCCGTCCGCGGGGTCGACTCGGAGCACCGTGTCCACGCGACGCTCAAGGGGCTTCAGCTCCGTGGCGTCCGGCGTGATCGCCTCGATGTCCGCCTTCACGGGCGGCGGCAGCCCCAACGCCTCGAAGATGGGGGCGAGGACCTCTGGGTGATCCTGGAAGATCCGGTGCGAGGTCTCGTGGGTGGATGTGACCATGGGCGTCACTTTCCTGGTCCGATGTCCGGCAGATCCGATGAACGCGGAAGCGTTCACTCTTTCGAGCGGCGGGGAAACGTTCACGCCGCCGAGGTCAGCTCGCACCACACGTACTTGCCCCGGTTCCCGTCCCTGGCCAGCGGCTGCCACCCCCACACGTCGGCGCAGGCCCGCACGAGGGCCAGCCCGCGTCCGCCCTCGGCGTCCTCGCTCCGCTCGAACGGCACCGGTGGTTGGGCCGGTTCGGGGTCGGCGTCCCATGCCCCGATCCGCAGCACGCCCGCCGCCCAGCGCACCCGCAGGGCGGCGGGCCCTTTGGTGTGCAGGACGGCGTTGGAGACCAGCTCCGCCGCGAGCAGCTCCGCCACGTCCACGAAGCGGATCAGGCCGTGCATGGTGAGGATGAGGCGGAGGGTACGGCGGCTCACGGTGACGGCGCGGGGGTCGTTCGGGATGGAGAGGGAGTACTCCCAGGAGTCGCTTTCGGACATGCGTCAGCTCCGGTTCGGTAGTGGGGGGCGGTGTCATTGCCGCAGCCGTCATGGCAGGACGGAGCGGTGCGCTTCCGCAGCGTGCTCGTCGCATCACCGACGGTAGGGGTTACAGTTTCGGTCGCGCAAGCTGATCGCATAGCCTGACTCCGAACGAGCCGATCTGGAGGCGCGTTTGAACCAGGGAGCAGTCGATGACGACAAGGCGCGAACCCACGGCGCGTCAGGTGCGGTTGGGGGCGGAACTCCGCAAGCTCCGCGACGCGGCCGGACTCGCGGCACGCGCGGCGGCGGCGCTACTGGGCGTGAGTCACGTCCAGATCAGTCACATCGAGTCGGGGCTCTCCGGTGTGAGCGAGGAGCGGCTTCGTCAGCTTGCTGCCAACTACTCTTGCGCCGACGATCAGTTGATCGAAGCGCTGGTGGCCCTCGCCACCGACCGGACGCGTGGTTGGTGGGAAGAGTACCGAGGTGTACTCCCGTCCGCTTACCAAGACCTCGCGGAGTTGGAGCATCACGCCACGTTCCGGCGCGACGTCGCAGTCCTCCATGTACCCGGGCTCTTTCAGACGGAGGCGTACGCCCAGGCGCTGTTCGCCTACATGAACCCGGAGTTTCCGGCGCGGGAGGTGGAGCGGCGGGTGGAACACCGTATGCGGCGAAAGGTCATCATCGAAGGCCCTGATGCCATTCCGTACGAGACCGTGATCCACGAGGCCGCGCTCCGTATCAAGGTGGCGGGACGTGCCGCCAGCCAGGCGCAGCTCACCCGCATCCTCGAGATGTCACAGGCACCCCACGTCACCGTACGGGTCATCCCCTTCACCCTGGATGACTTCCCAGGTGCGGGAAGCACCATGGTGTACCTGGGCGGTGCGATCGCTCGACTGGACACCGTCGTACGCGACGCTCCGCATGGCACTGCCTTCCTGGACTCCGAGGCGCAACTGAGGCACTTCCGGGAGCTGTTCCTTAGGGTGAAGGAGAGTGCTCTCCCTCCGGAGAAGTCACGTGACCTCATCTGTCGAATGGCCAAGGAGCTGTGAGCGAGACATGACCACTCTCTCGCCGTGGAAGAAGTCGTCCTTCTCCGGTGGTGGGGAGGGGAACGACTGTGTGGAGATAGCGGACTTCCCCACCTGTGTGGCCATACGAGATTCCAAGGGCCCGGCGTGCGGAATGCTCACCTTTTCGCCCGGCGCCTTCGCGTCGTTCCTTGATGCCCTCAAGGCGCCGCAACGGTAGGCGGCACCTGCGTGAGGTGCCGCCCCGTTCTCAACGCGGGTCGCGACGCCGCACCGTCAGGTAGACCGTGCCCCCGCCGACGAGCAGGACGGCCGTGCCGACGGCGAGGTAGAGGGTGACGCCGTCGGCGCCGGTCTCGGCGAGGTCGGTGCCTTCCGTCCCCGCCCCGGACGCGGCGGGGACGAAGTCCGCGGGCGGCTGGTCGCAGCCGACGCCGTCGCCGTCGCGGTCGAGGTGCTTGCCGTAGTGCTCGTCGGTCTCGGAGATGTCGGCGTAGCCGTTCTCGTACGCCTCGGAGCAGTTCGGGAACGGGTGGGTGCCGTCGTGGGCGACGGCGGTGGCCGGGACCGCCGCCAGGGCCAGCGCGGCGAGGGTCATGGCGGCAGGCTTGCGGAACGACTTCATGGTGAGCCCCCCAGCTTCAAATCCATGCGGATGGTCAGGGATTGAAGGTATGGGAGGGCCTGTTGGCAACTGCGGCGAAATAAACGACCCGTGATGCGAACGTGACGTGACCGGACAGTAGCTCTCCGCTTCGAGGGAGGAGCAGGTGTCTGGCCCTTTTGGCCCATGTGTCGTCCGCTCCAGTGGGGAGGGCGTGGGCCAAAGGCTCCAATTGCCCGCCTGCCCGCCTGCCCGCCTGCCCGCCTGCCCGCCTGCCCGCCCCGCACGGTACGTTCCCCTCCCTACGACCTGAAGGGTCCCGTCACCTCGTACGTGATGCCGCCCGACGACGAACCCGTCGTGCCCCGTTGGCTGGAGAAGTACAGGCGGCTGCCGTCGGGGGAGAACGCCGGGCCCGTGATCGGGCCGTCCTGCGCCGCCCGGCGCGGGAACGCCGTGCCCGCCCCGTCACCGCGGGCCCCGTGGCCCCTCGACGACCGGGCGGGCGAACTGCCGTGGGCGGCCTCGGAGCGGCTCACCGGGGTGAGCCGCGGCGCCCGGGAACCCACGGGTCAGGCGGCCCGCACCTCGTAGGCCGTGATCCGCACGCCGTCCTCGTCCAGGCACTCCCCGGTGCGCAGGTCGAAGCGCTGCTTGAGCAGGGGCGACGCGACGAACGTGCGGCCCTGGTGGCTGCCGAGCAGGCCGCGGGAGAGGACCGCCGCGCCGCCGAACGGGTCGCGGTTGTCGACCGCGTACAGCTCGCCCCTGCGGTCGCGGAACAGCGCCGCCTGGCTGCCGTCCGGCAACAGGACCGCCACACCGCGGCCGGGGAGCAGCTGGTTCAGGTCGCAGGCCGTGAACCAGTCGTCCTCGCCCAGCCGGAGCTGGATCTCGAGGTCGGTCGTCTCGGGTGCCAGGGTCATCGCTGGGCGCTTCCTTCCAGGACGTCCGCGGGGGAGTCCGCGGGGCGGATGCCGATGGACAGCAGCGGCAGGTCGGGCTTGATCTGGTCGCGCTCGGGGACGAAGCCCACGACCGGGTCGGGGGTGTCCGGCGCGTTGACGAAGGACACGAACCGGGCCAGCTTCTCCGGGTCGTTGATGGTCTCCGCCCACTCGTCGCGGTACGCGGAGACGTGCGCCGACATCAGCGACTCCAGCTCCTCGCAGATGCCGAGGGAGTCCTCCACCACCACGTCGCGTACGTGGTCGAGGCCGCCGGGGATCCGGTCCAGCCAGGTGGAGGTGCGCTCCAGCCGGTCGGCGGTGCGGATGTAGTACATGAGGAACCGGTCGATCAGGCGGATCAGCTCCGCGTCCGACAGGTCCTGCGCGAGCAGGTCGGCGTGGCGCGGGGTGGCGCCGCCGTTGCCGCCGACGTAGAGGTTCCAGCCGTTGGAGGTGGCGATCACGCCGAAGTCCTTCGACTGGGCCTCGGCGCACTCGCGGGCGCAGCCCGACACCGCCGACTTCAGCTTGTGCGGGGAGCGCAGTCCCCGGTACCGCAGCTCCAGGTCGATCGCCATCCGGACGGAGTCCTGGACGCCGTAGCGGCACCAGGTCTGGCCCACGCAGGACTTCACCGTGCGCAGCGACTTGCCGTAGGCGTGGCCGGACTCGAAGCCCGCGTCCACGAGCCGGGTCCAGATCACCGGGAGCTGCTCCACCCGGGCGCCGAACATGTCGATGCGCTGACCGCCCGTGATCTTCGTGTAGAGCCCGAAGTCCCGGGCGATCTCACCGATCACGATCAGCTTCTCCGGGGTGATCTCACCGCCGGGGATGCGCGGTACGACGGAGTAGGAGCCGTTCTTCTGCAGGTTGGCGAGGAAGTGGTCGTTGCTGTCCTGGAGGGCGGCCTGCTCACCGTCGAGGACGTACGGGCTCGCGCCGATCGCCGGGGCGAGGGACGCGATGATCGAGCCGACCGTCGGCTTGCAGACCTCGCAGCCCTCGCCGCCCCGGGCCTCCTCGCGGCCGTAGCGGTCCAGCAGGTCCTGGAAGGAGTTGATCCGCAGGGCGAGGACGATCTCGTACAGCTCCTCGCGGGTCTGCGAGAAGCAGGCGCACAGGCCCTTGTCGACCTCGACGCCGCTGGCCTCCAGCTCGGCGGTGACCAGCTGGCCCAGCACCTTCACACAGGAGCCGCAGCCGGTGCCGGCCTTGGTGCACTTCTTCACCTCGGGCACGGTCGTGCACTGGTGGTCGGTGACCGCGGCGCGGATGGTGCCCTTGGAGACGTTGTGGCAGGAGCAGACGATCGCGTCGTCCGGCAGCGCGGACGGGCCGAGCTGCGTCGGGGCGCCCACTCCCGCGGGCAGGACCAGGGACTCCGGCTTGACCGGCGGGACCGAGCCGGTGAACGCCCGCAGGGTGCCGTAGTCGTCGGCGTCACCGACGAGGATGCCGCCGAGCAGGGTGCCGTCGCGGGCGACGACCAGCTTCTTGTAGAGGCCCGCGCGGGAGTCGGAGTAGACGACGTCGAGGCAGTCCTCGGTCGTGCCGTGCGCGTCACCGAAGGACGCCACGTCCACGCCGAGCAGCTTCAGCTTGGTGGACAGGTCGGCGCCGGTGAACGCGGCCTCCTCGGCGGCGATCGTCGCGGCGGCCGTCTCGGCCTGCTCGTTGCCCGGCGCCACCAGGCCGTACACCTTGCCGTCGGCGGCCAGCGCGCACTCGCCGATCGCGAACACACGCGGGTCGGAGACGGTCCGGCACTGCTCGTCCACCGCGATGCCGCCGCGCTCGCCGACCGTGAGACCGCAGTCGCGGGCCAGCTGGTCGCGGGGGCGGACACCGGCGGAGAACACCACCATGTCGGTGTCGAGGACCGAACCGTCCGACAGCTTCATGCCGGTCACCGCGCCGGAGTCGTCCACGACGATCTCCTGCGTCCCGACGCCCGTGTGGACGCCCAGGCCCATCTCCTCGATGGTGCGAAGGAGGGCCGCGCCACCACCGTCGTCGACCTGCACCGGCATCAGCCGCGGCGCGAACTCCACGATGTGCGAGGTAAGACCGAGGCCCTTCAGCGCGCCCGCCGCCTCCAGGCCGAGCAGCCCGCCGCCGACCACGGCGCCGACCCTCGCCCTGCTCTTGGCGTACTCCTCGATCGCGAGCAGGTCCTCGATCGTGCGGTACACGAAGCAGCCGGTGGCGTCCTTGTTCGGGACCGGCGGGACGAACGGGTACGAGCCGGTGGCCAGCACCAGGATGTCGTAGTCGACGGTGAACCCGGAGCGGGCCGTCACCGTGCGCGTCTCGCGGTCGACCGTCTCGGCCGCGTCACCGATCCGCAGCTCGATCCCGTGCCTCTCGATGAACTCCCTGTCGGTCATCGACAGCTCGTCGGGGGTCGTCCCCGAGAAGTACGAGGTCAGCGCGACGCGGTCATAGGCGGGACGCGGCTCCTCGCACAGGACGACCACGCGGTGCGTGGCGGTCAGGCCGCGCTCGGCGAGCGCCTCCAGGAAGCGCTGGCCGACCATGCCGTGGCCGACGAGCACGATCGTGGGGTGGGCCCCCAGGGTGGCGGTCATCAGGAGCCTCCGTCGTTGGTGAGCAGGTGGAGCAGGGGCGCGCCGTCAGCGGGGAGCGGCTCTGCTCCCTCCCAGGCGCGCGCGAGCGCGCCGACGGTGCCGAGTTCGCCGACGAGGACCCCGCCGACCACGCGGTCGTCACGGACGACGACCTTGCGGTAGGTGCCTCGGGTGGCGTCGGTGAGCTGGACGACGTCGTCGCCCGGGAGCGCCTCGGTCTCGCCGAACGCGGCGAGGTCGAACGTCGTCCGGCCGTTCAGGCTCAGCCGGGTCAGGGCGCGGGTGCCGGTGTAGCGGGCGGTGTCGTCACCGGCCAGCGCCCGTGCCAGCGCCTCGGCCTGTTCGAGCGCCGGGGTGGCGAGCCCGTACAGCGTGTCGCCGTGCTGGGCGCAGTCGCCGATGGCCCGGATGTGCGGGTCGGAGGTGCGCAGCTCGTCGTCCACGACGACGCCCTTGCGGACCTCCAGGCCGGCGGCCTGGGCGAGGCCGACGCGTGGGTGGACGCCGCAGGCCAGCACGGTGAGGTCGGCGTCGAGGGCGTATCCGTCGGCCATCTCCACCGAGCGGACCGCGCCGCCGACACAGCGCACGTCCCGTACCCGGCACTCGGTGTGCACCTCGACGCCGAGGTCCTTCAGGTGCCGCAGCACCAGCTTGGAGGCGCCCGGGTCGAGCTGGCGCTCCATCAGCCGTTCCGACTGCTGGGCGAGGACGACCTGCGCGCCGCGCACGGCCAGCGCCCGCGCCGCCGACACCCCGAGGAGCCCGCCGCCGATCACGACCGCCCGTACGCCGGGGCGCACCGCCTTGGACAGGCCGAGGCAGTCGTCCATGGTGCGGAACGCGTGGACGCCCTCGGGGAGTTCGGGGGTGCCGGTGAAGAGTCCGCGCAGCGGCGGGAGCACCGGGTTGGAGCCGGTGGCCAGCACCAGCGTGTCGTATGCGATGACCGAGCCGTCGGCGCACTCCACGGTCCGCGCGGTCCGGTCGACGCCGGTGACACGGGCGCGGGTCAGCTCCGCGGGGGCGGGCAGCGCGATCACCTCGGGGGCGTACCGCCCGGCCAGCACCTCGGCGAGCAGCACCCGGTTGTACGGCCGGTGCTCCTCGTCGCCGACGAGCAGCGCGGGCGTGCCCAGCTCACCGAGCCGCTTGGCGAGCTGTACGCCCGCGAGGCCGGCGCCGATCACCACCACACGCTTATTCGAGGTCATGCTCCTGAGCGTGCGGTGCCGGTGTTACCCGACCGAATCACCGTTGTTTCCCGTGGGGAACGCTGCCCTCAGCGGGGGTGGGGGGTGGGTGTGAGGGGGCTCCGGGACGCGCGCCGACCTCAGACGACCCTCAAGTCGTTGGACTGCACACCTACCCCGTCCATAGGGTCGCCACTCGTGCCCGACATATCGCTGACCACGCTCGCCCTGCTCTGCCTCGCCGCCCTCGCGGCCGGGTGGATCGACGCCGTCGTCGGCGGGGGCGGCCTGCTGCTCCTGCCCGCCCTGCTGCTGGGGCTCCCGTCCAGCACCCCGGCCGCGTACGCGCTGGGCACGAACAAGGCGGTGGCGATCGTCGGCACCGGCGGGGCGGCGGTGACGTACGTCCGCAAGGCGCCCGTCGACGTGCGGACCGCCGTCCGCATCGGCCTCGCGGCGCTCGCCGGGTCGTCGGGCGGGGCGTTCTTCGCGGCGGGGATGAGCACCGAGGTGCTGAAGCCGGTGATCATGGTGGTGCTGCTCGCGGTCGCCGCCTTCGTCATCCTGAGGCCCGCCTTCGGCACCGCGCCCGCGCCGGGCCCGGTCAGCCGCCGCCGCACCCTCGCCGCGATCGGTCTCGCGGGGCTCGGCATCGGGTTCTACGACGGTCTCGTCGGCCCCGGCACCGGTACGTTCCTGGTGCTGGCCCTGACCGCCGTACTCCACCTCGACCTGGTGACCGCCTCCGCCACCGCGAAGATCGTCAACTGCTGCACCAACGCGGGCGCGCTGGCCACCTTCGCCTGGCAGGGCACGGTGCTGTGGCAGCTGGCCGCGCTGATGGCCGTCTTCAACCTGGCGGGCGGCACGCTGGGGGCGCGCACCGCGCTGAAGCAGGGCAGCGGGTTCGTCCGGATCGTGCTGCTGACGGTGGTGTTCGCGCTGGTGGCGAACCTGGCGTACGAGCAGTGGCTGGCGTGAGTACGGGGCTCAGCCGCTGCCCGTGAGGTGGGCGAAGACGACCACGTTGCCCTGGTAGCCGGTCGACCGGGAGTAGCCGCCGCCGCAGGTGATCACGCGCAGCTCGGGGCGGCGGGCGGCGCCGTACACCCGGTCGTCGGGGAAGTCCTTCGCGTCGTACACCTCGACCGCGTGCACGGTGAAGCGGGCGGTGCCGCCGTCCCGCCGGTCGACCTCGATGACCGCGCCGCGCTTCAGGGCGCCGAGGCGGTAGAAGACGGCGGGCCCGTCGGCGTTGTCCACGTGCCCGGCGACGATGGCGGTCCCGGTCTCGCCGGGCGTCGTCCCCGCCTCGTACCAACCGGCCAGGCCCGGACGGTCGGCGGGCGGGACGTCGAGGCTGCCGGTGCGGGTGAGGCCGAGGCCGGTCAGGGGGGCGTCGACGCGGATCGCGGGGATGCGGATGCGTTCCGGAGGCGAGGGGGGCAGCGCGGGGGCGGCGCCCTGGCCGCCGTCCACCCGGGCCTCGGCGGTGGACGGCTGCGGCGGGGCCGAGGCGTCACCGCCGTACAGCAGCCCCACCCCGCACCCCAGGGCGACGGCGGTCACCGCCGCTGTCGCGACCTCACCGGTCCTGCCCGACCTGCGGCCCACGACGACCTCCTGCACTCGGCGACACCCCGGGGGGACCACGCCCCGGGGGCGCGGGGGTCCACCGCCTGCGGGGCGGCGGGTACGCGCCCTCCAGGGGCGCGGGGAACTGCGCGACCAGCCACGACGGAGCGGCACCCGGGAACCGGCCGCACCCGGCACACCACCCGCCCCCGCACGCCCGGCGGGGCCCCCGTGCCCCCCTCCGGGCCGCGAGGGGCGTCGGACCCGGAGGGAGGGGACATGCGGTACCGGCGGACGGACAGCGGAGGGTGCCCGTCAGATCCCGTCGCCTCTCGCCCGGCGATGCAGGAGCCAGGTACCGCCCGCGGCGGCGACGGCGAGAGCCGCCACGCCCGCCGCGGTCTGCACGGGGTCGGGGCCGAGCGCGCCACCGACCCCCGTCTTCACACTTCCGCGCGGGTACACCCGCTCACGGGGCACGGTCAGGGTGACCACCAGGTCGCCCGTGACCCGCCGTCCGCCCGCCGCCTTCCCGGCGCACCGCGCGACGATCTCGTACGTCCCCGGCTGTGCGCTCGGCGGCACCCGGAACGTCCCGACCGCCTCGCCGTCCCGCTCGCCCGGCGCCAGGGTGAACGGCCCGGCGCCCACCGCGCTGGCGTCCCCGGCCGCGGTGCCGCCGGTGCCGCACGCCGTGGTGGTCACCGTGGCCTCGCCGCCCGGGACCACGCCGGACGGGGACACCTCCAGGCGGCCGGGGTCCGCGCCGGACGCGGGCGCGGCGAGCGCGAGCACGCCCCCGGTCAGTCCGGACAGCATCAGCAGCCGGGCGGTACGTCGCATGGTGCCTGCTCCTTCGAGCTGATCGGGCGGTGCCCTACCGAGGTAAGTGCCATCGGCCCGCCGCCGCTTGCTGAGCCGACGTCAGAAATGTGCCGAACGGGTGCGACGGCGTCCCGGAAGGACGACCTTCCCGCAGGTCACAGGGGCGTGGGGGAGCGGCGCAAGAGCACCCGATGGGCGCACGGCGAAGGTGTGAACGGGCGACCGCGACGATGACGCACCCCGACCGCTTGACCTCAACCAAACTTGAGGTACGAGGGTGTTCCGCATGACCACCAACCCCCGCCTCAACCTCACCCTCGTCCTCGGCAGCAACCGCGACGGCCGCTTCGGCCCCGTCGTCGCCGACTGGCTCCTCGGCCACCTCCGCCAGCGCGACGACCTCACCGTCCGCGTCGTCGACCCGGCCGACACCGACCTGCCGACCTCCCTCGCCCGCACCCCCGAGGCGGCCGACGCGCTCGCCCGGGTCACGCCCAAACTGTCCGCCGCGGACGCGTTCGTCGTCCTCACCCCCGAGTACAACCACTCCTTCCCCGCGGCCCTGAAGAACCTCGTCGACTGGCACTACACCGAGTGGCGCGCCAAACCGGTCGCGTTCGTCTCCTACGGCGGCCTGTCCGGCGGACTGCGCGCCGTCGAGCAGCTCCGCCAGGTCTTCGCGGAACTGCACGCGGTGACCGTCCGCGACACGGTCTCCTTCCCCAACGCCGGTGGGTCCTTCGACGCCGACGGCCGCCTGAAGGACCCCACGGGCCCGGACACGGCGGCCAAGACGATGCTGGACCAGCTGGTGTGGTGGGCCACCGCCCTCAAGGAGGCCAGGGAGCGGCGCCCGTACGGGGACTAGGGCGTGTGGCGAGGGCCCCGCCTGCCGCCCGACGCCGGGCACGCCCTCTGGGCACCGCCCGTACGGCGACGAGAATGGGGCACGTGCCCCTCCCCTTCTTCGTCTACGGCACCCTCCGCCCCGGCGAGCGCCACCACACCCTCCTCCTGCGCGGCCGTACGCACACCGAGGAACCCGGACGCCTGCACGGCGCCGTGCTCTACGACGGCCCCGGCTACCCGTACGCCGTGGAGGAACCGGACGGCGGCCCGGTCACCGGCGACCTCGTCACCGTGCCGCCGCACGCCCACGCCGGACTCCTCGCCGTACTCGACGCGTTGGAGGAGTACACGCCGGGCGGCCCGCGCAACCTCTACGAGCGGGTGGCCCGCGAGGTGACCCGCGCGGCCGACGGCGCCCCGGTGCGCGCCTGGGTCTACGTCGCCGCGCCCCGTGTCGCCGCCCGGCTGCGGGCCGGCGGCGTCCGGATCGACGGCGGCGACTGGCTCGCCCGGCGGCGGCCGGAGGGCACCCGAACGGCCCAGCAGTGATGGCCGCGGCGGCCGGGCGCTCCTAGCGTCGATGCGGTGGCCGACCCGCCTGGGACGGCCGCCGTACAGGAAAGGCCCGCCCATGCGCATACGCATCGCGCTCGCCGCCGCGGTCACCGTGCTCGCGACCGCCGGACCGGCGACCGGCACCGCACACGCCCAGGCCGAGGACCTCGACTGCCGGGACTTCACCTACCAGGAGGACGCGCAGGCGGAACTCGCCCGCGATCCCCGCGACCCGTACCGGCTGGACGAGGACCAGGGCCCCGACGACGGCGTCGCCTGCGAGGCCCTGCCCCGCAGAGCCACGGCCCGCGCCACCGCGCCCCCGACCACCAGCTCGACGACGAGACCCACCACCGCCCCCGCCAGCCCGGCCCCGGCCGTCCCCACCACCCCGGCGACCAGCCGCAGCCCCGTCCCCACCCGGGGCGTCCAGGGCGGCCTCGGCGGCGACACGGGCCCGTCCGGACTCGAACTGGCCCTCGGCGCCGGGCTGACCGTCAGCGCGGTCGCCCTGACCGCCGGATACTGGGTCCTGCGCCGCCGCCGTACCCCCGTCGACGACTAGGACTCCGCGGCCTCCACGGCCTCCACCCGCACCGCGCACGCCTTGAACTCCGGCATCCGGGACGTCGGGTCGAGCGCCGGGTTGGTGAGGGTGTTGGCGCGGCCCTCGCCCGGCCAGTGGAACGGCATGAACACGGTGTCCGGCCGGATGCCGGTCGTGACGCGGGCGGGCGCCACCGCCCGGCCGCGCCGGGAGACGACGGCCACCGGGTCGCCGTCCGCCGCCCCCAGCCGGGCCGCGAGCCGCGGGTGCAGCTCGACGAACGGGCCCGGCGCGGCGGCGTTCAGCTCGTCGACGCGGCGGGTCTGGGCGCCGGACTGGTACTGCGCCACGACCCGCCCGGTCGTCAGCAGCACCGGGTACTCCTCGTCGGGCTCCTCGGCGATCGGCCGGTGCGAGACGGGCGCGAACCGGGCCCGGCCGTCGTCCGTGGCGAACCGGTCGAGGAAGAGGCGGGGCGTGCCCGGGTGGGTGGCGCCCCGCGCGGCGTCCGTCGCCGGGCACGGCCAGAACACCCCGTTCTCCTCCGCGAGCCTGCGGTAGGTGATCCCCGAGTAGTCCGCCACCCCGCCCGCGCTCGCCCGCCGCAGCTCCTCGAACACCTCCTCGGCGTCGGTCGGGAACCGCTTCTCCGGGTTGCCCTCGCCGCCGAGCCGGGCGGCCAGCTCGTGCATGACCTCCAGGTCGCTGCGGACGCCGTCGGGCGGGGTGAGCGCGCGGCGGCGCAGCAGCACCCTCCCCTCCAGGTTGGTCATGGTGCCGGTCTCCTCCGCCCACTGGGTGACCGGCAGGACGACGTCCGCGAGGGCCGCCGTCTCCGACAGCACGACGTCGCAGACGGCGAGGAAGTCCAGCGACCTGATCCGCTCCTCCACGTGCGCGGCGCGCGGCGCCGACACCACCGGGTTGGACGCCATCAGCAGCAGCGCCCGGACGTCCGAGCCGAGCGCGTCGAGGAGTTCGTAGGCGCTGCGCCCCGGCCCCGGCAGGCTGTCCGGGTCGACGCCCCACACCTCCGCGACGTGCCGCCGCGCCGCCGGGTCGGTCAGCTTGCGGTAGCCGGGCAGCTGGTCGGCCTTCTGCCCGTGCTCGCGCCCGCCCTGCCCGTTGCCCTGCCCGGTCAGACAGCCGTACCCGGACAGCGGTCGGCCCGCCCGCCCCGTCGCCAGCGCCAGGTTGATCCACGCGCCGACGGTGTCCGTCCCCTTGGCCTGCTGCTCGGGGCCGCGCGCGGTGAGCACCATCGCCGCCTCCGGCTCGCAGAACAGCCGTACGGCCTCCCGCAGCTCGGGCACCGACACGCCGGTGATCCGCTCCACGTACTCCGGCCAGTGCGCCATCGCCGCCGCGCGGGCGTCCTCCCAGCCGACCGTGCGCTCCCGGACGTACTCCTCGTCCACCCGCCCCTCGGCGACGATCAGGTGCAGCAGCCCGAGCGCCAGTGCCAGGTCGGTGCCGGGCCGGGGCGCGAGGTGCAGGTCGGCCTGCTCGGCGGTCTTCGTGCGGCGCGGGTCGATGACGACGAGGGTGCCGCCGTTCTCCTTCAGCTCGGTGAGGTAGCGCAGCGCGGGCGGCATCGTCTCGGCCAGGTTGGAGCCGACGAGGATCACGCAGCCGGTCTTCGGGATGTCCTCCAGCGGGAACGGCAGCCCCCGGTCCACGCCGAACGCCTTGATCCCGGCCGCGGCGGCGGACGACATGCAGAACCGGCCGTTGTAGTCGATCTGCGAGGTGCCCAGCACGATCCGCGCGAACTTGCCCAGCGCGTACGCCTTCTCGTTGGTCAGCCCACCACCGCCGAACACCCCGAGCGCGTCCGCCCCGTGCGCCTCCCGCACCGACCCGAGCCCCTCGGCGATCCGGTCCAGCGCCTCGTCCCAGCTCGCGGGCGTCAGCTCACCGTCGCGCCGGACCAGCGGCGACGTCAGCCGCACCCGCGACGACAGCACCGCGGGCGCGGTCCGGCCCTTGCCGCACAGCGCACCCCGGTTCACCGGGAAGTCCGCCCGCTCGGTCACCTCGACCGTCCCGTCCGGGGCGGGCGTCAGATTCATGCCGCACTGCAGGGCGCAGTACGGGCAGTGCGTGGGCGTCGCGGAGTTCTGCTGCATACCGCCCAGCGTGCGTCGACCGTGTTACGTGCCGCGGCGGCTCCCTGTTACACGGCCGGGACGGCGACCTCCCCGCCCGCCGACGGCCACCGTGAGGAGCGACCTCACATCCGCGCATCCCCCCACGGTGAAGCCGCGGAAAAGACCCGTGACCCCCACGCAACGGCTCGGCAACCTCCCCCCGACACCATCGGTCCACGACGCCGTCGGTTCCCGTGCACGGCGGATACGACGGCCCCACCTCGACAGTTCGGCGGCGCACCCCATGAACCTGAACCCGAACCCGAACCGGAACGCCAGCCACCACCGCACCCGGCCCGCACTGGTCCTGGTCGCGCACGGCAGCCGCGACCCGCGCGCCCTGGAGACGGTCAGCGCCCTCGCCGACCGCGTCCGCGCCCTGCGCCCCGGCCTGCCGGTGCGCCTGGGCCACATCGAGCTGAACGCGCCCCTGCTGCCCGACACCCTCGCCGCCCTCGGCGACGGCGAGGAGGCGGTCCTGGTCCCGCTGCTCCTCAGTCGCGGCTACCACGTCAAGCACGACATCCCCGAGATGGCCGCCGCGTCCGGCGTCCGCACCCGCCTGGCCGCCCCCCTCGGCCCGCACCCCCTGCTCGTGGAGACCCTCGTCACCCGGCTCACGGAGGCGGGCTGGACCCACGGCGACGCCGTCGTCCTGGCGGCGGCGGGCTCCCGCGACCCGGAGGCCGCGGTGGACACCGGCCGCACGGCCGCCCTCCTCTCCGCCCGCCTGGGCGGCGTCCCGGTCGTCCCCGCCTACGCCTCCGCCGCCAGGCCCACGGTCCCGGAGGCGGTGCGGTCCCTGCGGGCGCGAGGCCACCGCCGCGTCGCCGTAGCGTCGTACTTCACGGCCCCCGGCCGCTTCGCCACGGAGTCAGCCCAGGCGTCCCCCGACCTCGCGGCAGCCCCCCTCGGCCCCCACCCGGCGATGGCCCACCTGGTCCTCCACCGCTACGACGAGGCGAGGAGGACGGCCCCCTTGAAGCGCACGCTTGCCCCTCTCACCTAGGGGCGCGGGGCTGTACCGATCTGCGGCTCCGCCGCGTGGGCGCGAGTACCACCCGCGAACCCGCACCCGGCACCGCACAACAACCCGGCAGACGCCCCCACCGCATACTGTCAACCCATGGAAGGCAACACATACCCGGAATCCGCAACCGCCCGCTGGGCCCCCGAGCCCGACAAACGCCCCGGCCGCACCGCCTTCCAGAGGGACCGCGCCCGCATCCTCCACTCCGCCGCCCTGCGCCGCCTCGCGGGCAAGACCCAGGTCGTCACCCCCGGCACCACCGGCCAGGCCTGGGACCCCAGCCCCCGCACCCGCCTCACCCACTCCCTGGAGTGCGCCCAGGTGGGCCGCGAACTGGGCGCCGCCCTCGGCTGCGACCCCGACCTGGTGGAGGCCGCCTGCCTCGCCCACGACCTCGGCCACCCGCCCTTCGGCCACAACGGCGAACAGGCGCTCAACGAGTTCGCCGAGGACTGCGGCGGCTTCGAGGGCAACGCCCAGTCCCTCAGGCTCCTCACCCGCATCGAGCCGAAACGCTTCACCCCGGACGGCTCCGTCGGCCTCAACCTCACCCGCGCCACCCTGGACGCCGCCACCAAGTACCCCTGGCCACGCGGCGCCCACCCCACCGACCCCGCGTCGCGGAAGTTCGGCGTCTACGAGGACGACCGCCCGGTGTTCGACTGGGTCCGCGAGGACGCCCCCGCCGCCCGCACCTGCTTCGAGGCGCAGGTCATGGACTGGTCGGACGACGTGGCGTACTCGGTGCACGACGTCGAGGACGGCCTGCACGCCGGACACCTCGACCCCAACCTGCTGCACGCCGAACCGGAACGCCGGGCCGTCTTCGCGGTCGCCGTCGGCCGGTACGTCCCCGCGGGTACGGATCCGGCCGAACTCGACGCCGCCCTCGACCGGCTCACCGACCAGGAGTGGTGGCCGCACGGCTACGACGGCTCCGCGGTCGCGCAGGCCCGCCTCAAGGACGCGACCAGCCAGCTCATCGGCCGGTTCTGCCTGGCGGCGGAGGGCGCCACCCGGGCGGCGTACGGCGGCGGGCGCCTCACCCGCTACCGCGCCGCACTCGTCGTACCCCGCGAGACCCGGATGGAGTGCGCGGTGCTGAAGGCGGTCGCCGACCGGTACGTCATGCAGCGCGCCGAACAGGCCCGGCTCCGCGCCGACCAGCGGATCGTCGTACGCGAACTGGCCGAGCGGCTCACCGCCCGCGCCCCGGACGGCCTCGATCCGCAGTTCCGCGCGCTGTTCGACGCGGCACCGGACGACCGGGCCCGCAAGCGGGTGATCGTCGACCAGATCGCGTCCCTCACGGACGTGTCCGCGCGGTCGCTTCACGCGAGGCTGACGGGACACCTGTGACACTGAAGGGGCATATGCGCGACGGAAGGTGACCAGCGTGGCGCGGCCCACATCAGGCCGGGCCCGGTCGGGACCCACACCCCCTTCCCCCATCACGCCGCGTGCGGGAGGCTCGCATGTGGCGGCACCCTCATGAGGAGGCATCAAGTGGTCGACGCGGACCAGACATTCGTCATCGTCGGAGGCGGCCTGGCGGGCGCCAAGGCGGCCGAGACGCTGCGCGCGGAGGGCTTCACCGGCCGCGTGATACTGATCTGCGACGAACGCGACCACCCCTACGAGCGCCCGCCGCTGTCCAAGGGCTACCTCCTCGGCAAGGACGAGCGCGACAGCGTCTTCGTCCACGAGCCCACCTGGTACGCCACCAACGACGTCGAACTCCACCTCGGCCAGACGGTCGACGCGATCGACCGCACCGCGAAGACGGTCCGCTTCGGTGAGGACGGCACCGTCGTCCGCTACGACAAGCTCCTCCTCGCCACCGGCGCCGAACCCCGCCGCCTGGACATCCCCGGCACCGACCTCGCGGGCGTCCACCACCTGCGCCGCCTCGCCCACGCCGAACGCCTCAAGGGCGTCCTCGCCGCCCTCGGCCGCGACAACGGCCACCTGGTGATCGCGGGCGCGGGCTGGATCGGCCTGGAGGTCGCGGCGGCGGCCCGGGAGTACGGCGCCGAGGTCACCGTCGTCGACCCGGAGCCGACCCCGCTGCACGGCGTCCTCGGGCCCGAGCTGGGCCAGCTCTTCGCCGAGCTGCACCGCGAGCACGGCGTCCGGTTCCGGTTCGACACCCGGCTCACCGAGATCGTCGGCCAGGACGGCATGGTCCTCGCCGCCCGCACGGACGACGGCGAGGAGCAGCCCGCCCACGACGTCCTCGCCGCGATCGGCGCCGCCCCCCGCACCGCCCTGGCGGAGGCGGCGGGCCTGGAGCTGGCCGACCGGGCGCACGGCGGCGGCGTCGTCGTCGACGAACGGCTGCGCACCTCCGACCCGGACATCCACGCCGCCGGGGACGTCGCCGCCTTCCCGCACGCCCTGTTCGGCACCCGGCTGCGGGTGGAGCACTGGGCCAACGCCCTCAACGGCGGCCCGGCCGCGGCGCGCGCGATGCTGGGCAAGGAGGTCGTCTACGACCGGGTGCCCTACTTCTTCTCCGACCAGTACGACCTGGGGATGGAGTACTCCGGCTGGGCGCCCCCCGGGTCGTACGACGAGGTGGTGATCCGCGGGGACGCCGGGAAGCGGGAGTTCATCGCGTTCTGGGTGAAGGACCACCGGGTGCTCGCCGGGATGAACGTGAACGTGTGGGACGTCACAGAGACCGTCCAGCGGCTCATCCGCGGCCAGGCCCAGGTCAGCACGGAGGCGCTGGCGGACCCGCACGTCCCGCTGGACAGTCTGGTCCCGTGACTGTCCGACCGTCCCCGTAGAATTCACGCGTGGCAGGACGGATCAACGACGAGGACGTGAAGGCGGTCAGGGACGCGGTCCCGATCGACGCCGTCGTCTCGGAGTACCTCCAGCTGCGAGGCGCGGGCGGCGGCAACCTGAAGGGGCTGTGCCCGTTCCACGACGAGAAGTCGCCGTCCTTCCAGGTCAGCCCGAGCAAGGGGCTCTTCCACTGCTTCGGCTGCCAGGAGGGCGGCGACACCATCACGTTCGTGATGAAGATCGACCACCTCACCTTCTCGGAGGCGGTCGAGCGGCTCGCCGGCCAGGCGGGCATCACCCTGCGCTACGAGGAGGGCGGCTACAACCCCGCCCACCAGCGCGGCGAGCGGATCCGCCTGGTCGAGGCCCACAAGATCGCCGCCGAGTGGTACGCGGAACAGCTCGCGACCTCGGCGGAGGCCGACACCGGCCGGATCTTCCTCGCCGAACGCGGCTTCGACCAGGCCGCCGCCGTCCACTTCGGCGTCGGCTACAGCCCGCAGGGCTGGGACCACCTCACCCGCTACCTGCGCGGCAAGGGCTTCACCGACAAGGAACTGGTCCTCTCCGGCCTCTCCCAGGAAGGCCGCCGCGGCCCCATCGACCGCTTCCGCGGCCGACTGATGTGGCCCATCCGCGACATCGGCGGCGACGTCGTCGGATTCGGCGCCCGCAAGCTGTACGAGGCGGACACCGGCCCGAAGTACCTCAACACCCCCGACACGGCGATCTACCGGAAGTCCCAGGTCCTGTACGGCATCGACCTGGCGAAGAAGGAGATCGCGAAGACGTCCCGCGCGGTCGTCGTCGAGGGCTACACGGACGTGATGGCCTGTCACCTCGCCGGGGTCACCACGGCGATCGCGACCTGCGGCACCGCCTTCGGCGGGGACCACATCAAGATCCTCCGCCGGCTGCTCATGGACAACGGCTCGGCCCGCGTGATCTTCACCTTCGACGGCGACGCGGCGGGCCAGAAGGCGGCCCTGCGCGCCTTCGAGGACGACCAGAAGTTCGCCGCCGAGACGTACATCGCCATCGCCCCCGACGGCATGGACCCCTGCGACCTGCGCCTCGCGAAGGGCGACGAGGCGGTCTCCGACCTGGTCGAACCCCGCACCCCCCTGTTCGAGTTCGCGCTCCGCCAGATCGTCTCCCGCTACGACCTCGACACCCCCGCCGGCCGCGCCGCCGCCCTCGACGAGGCCGCCCCGGTCGTCGCCCGCATCAAGAACAGCGGCGCCCAGCACGAGGTCGCCGTCGAACTCGCCGGGATGCTGGGCATCCTCGACACCCAGTTCGTGGTCAAGCGGGTCGCCCAGCTCGCCCGCTGGGCCCGCGACCGCGGCGGGCGGGGCCCGGCCCCCGCCCGCGGCCCCCAGCAGACGCCCTACGAGTCGGCCCCCCGCCCCACGACCTCCGGCCCGGCCCTCACCCTCCGCAACCCCGTCTTCGCCACCGAGCGCGAGCTCCTCAAGCTCGCCCTCCAACGCCCCGAACTGGTCTCCCCGGCCTTCGACGCCTACGGCATCGATGAGTTCACCGCCGCCCCCTACGCCGCCGTACGCCAGGCGGTCCTCGACGCGGGCGGCGCGGAGTACGGCGTCCAGGACCCGCAGGAGTACCTGGTCCGCGTCCGCGACGCCGCCCCCGACGACGCCGTCCGCGCGATGGTCACGGAACTCGCCGTCGAGGCGATCATGCGCCGCACGGTCGACGAGACCTACGCGGGCGAGCAGCTCGTCGCCGTCCGCCGCCGCGCCGTCGCCCGCCGCCTCACCGACCTGCAGAGCACCCTGACCCGGCTCGGCCACACGGACCCGGCCCAGTCGGCGGCCCTCCAGAACGAGATGATGGTCCTCACGCGCTACGACCGCGCCCTCCAGGACCAGGGGCCGTCCGCGCTCTGACGCGCACCGCGCGGGTCCGGGTCGGTTCCGGCGTCGCCGCCCCCGATCACCAGCGGGTCACGTTCCGGACGCAAAAAGTCACCGCACGCCCCTCGTGGCGGGGATGTGTCTTACCCCACACTGGGTTCCGGTGCCTGAGTCCTCGGAGCGCGGCCGATCCGTCCCCCACGGGTCCCACACCCCCGCGGTTCCGCTCAACGCGTACGGGACGGACAGCGGCAAGGCCGCCCACTCCGCCCCCCAAGCAGCGCTGCCGCACGCCTCAGCAGCGATCACCCTGGAGGTCGCCCCCGTGCAGACCCAGACCCTCATCCAGACCGACGTGACCTCGGACGGCGCCGAGCCGGACGCGGAGCCCGGTGTGCTCGTCGCCGTCCCGACGCAGAACCGCGTCGCCCGCCACCTGGAGACGGAACCGGGGACGGAGTCGGAGACGGAGCCCGACACAGAGCCGGACCCGAAGCCCGAGGCCGAGTCGGTGGCCGAGTCGGTGGCCGAACCGGTGGCCGTACCCACGCGCCTCGACACCGGCGGCCCCTCGTCGGACCTGTTCCGCCAGTACCTGCGCGAGATCGGCCGCATCCCGCTGCTCAGCGCCGCCGAGGAGGTCGAGCTGGCCCGCCGTGTCGAGGCCGGGCTCTTCGCCGAGGAGAAGCTGGGCAACACGCACACCCTGGACGACCAGCTCGCCCTCGACCTGGACCGGCTCGTCGTGAGGGGCCGGATGGCCAAACGCCGTCTGATCGAGGCGAACCTGCGGCTGGTCGTCTCGGTCGCCAAACGGTACGTCGGCCGCGGCCTGACCATGCTCGACCTGGTCCAGGAGGGCAACCTGGGCCTCATCCGCGCCGTCGAGAAGTTCGACTACGCCCGCGGCTACAAGTTCTCCACGTACGCCACCTGGTGGATCCGCCAGGCCATGTCCCGCGCCCTCGCCGACCAGGCCCGCACCATCCGCGTCCCGGTGCACGTCGTCGAACTCATCAACCGCGTCGTCCGCGTCCAGCGCCGGATGCTCCAGGAACGCGGCTACGAACCCACCCCGGCGGAGGTCGCCGCCCACCTCGACCTGCCCCCGGAACGGGTCAGCGAGGTGCTGCGGCTCGCACAGGAACCGGTGTCCCTGCACGCCCCCGTGGGCGAGGAGGACGACGTGGCCCTCGGCGACCTCATCGAGGACGGCGACGCCGCGAGCCCCGTCGAGTCCGCCGCGTTCCTCCTCCTCAAGGAGCACCTGGAGGCGGTCCTCTCCACCCTCGGGGAACGCGAACGCAAGGTCGTCCAACTCCGCTACGGCCTCGCCGACGGCCGCCCCCGCACCCTGGAGGAGATAGGCCGCATCTTCGGCGTCACCCGGGAACGCATCCGCCAGATCGAGTCCAAGACCCTCAACAAACTGAGAGACCACGCTTTCGCGGACCAGCTGAGGGGCTACTTGGACTAACGTGAGCCGCGGGCGGTCGTGCCGTTGGGGCGGCTCCCGCCCCGACGACAGCGGCACCCGCCGGCGCGGGCGAGCGCACCCACCCAGCCCCGGCTCAGTCCACCTCAGCCACAGCCGACGCGAACTGAGCCTGGTAGAGCCGCGCGTACGCGCCACCGGACGCCAGCAACACGTCATGCGCCCCCTGCTCCACGATCGCCCCGTTCTCCATCACCAGAATCGTGTCCGCGTCCCGGATGGTCGACAACCGATGCGCGATCACGAACGACGTCCGCCCGTGGGCGAGCTTCGCCATCGCCTTCTGGATCAACACCTCGGTCCGCGTGTCCACGGACGACGTCGCCTCGTCCAGCACCAGGATCACCGGATCGGAGAGGAACGCCCGAGCGATCGTGATCAGCTGCTTCTCACCCGCGCTGACCCCACTCCCCTCGTCGTCGATCACGGTGTCGTACCCGTCCGGCAGCGTCCGGACGAACCGGTCCGCGTGCGCCGCCCGGGCCGCCTCCTCGATCTCCCCGCGGGTCACCTTCCCGGCGGCCCCGTACGCGATGTTCTCCGCGATGGTGCCGCCGAACAGCCAGGTGTCCTGGAGGACCATGCCGATCCCGGCGCGCAGCTCGTCCCGGGACATGCCCGCGATGTCGACCCCGTCGAGGGTGATCCGCCCGCCGGACACCTCGTAGAACCGCATGAGCAGGTTGACCAGCGTGGTCTTGCCCGCGCCGGTCGGGCCGACGATGGCGACGGTCTGCCCGGGTTCGACGGACAGGGTGAGGTCCTCGATCAGCGGCTTCTCGGGGTCGTACCGGAAGGACACCCCCTCCAGCGCGACCCGCCCCCGCACCTCCGTCGGACGTACGCTCTGCACCGGGTCCGCGGACTGCTCCTCCGCGTCGAGGAGTTCGAAGACCCGCTCGGCGGAGGCGACCCCGGACTGCACCAGGTTCGCCATGGACGCGACCTGCGTCAGCGGCATGGAGAACTGCCGGGAGTACTGGATGAACGCCTGCACGTCGCCGATGGACAGCGCCCCTGACGCGACCCGCAGCCCGCCCACGACCGCGACGAGCACGTAGTTGATGTTCGAGACGAACATCATCAGCGGCTGCATCATCCCGCTGTTGAACTGCGCCCGGAACCCGGCCTCGTACAGCTCCTCGTTGTGCTCGGCGAACTGCCGCGCCGACTCCTCCTGCCGCCCGAACACCTTCACCAGGGTGTGCCCGGTGTACATCTCCTCGATGTGGGCGTTCAGCTTGCCGGTGGTCCGCCACTGCGCGACGAAGTGCGGCTGCGACCGCTTGCCGACGCGCGTCGCGATCACGAACGACAGCGGCACGGTCACCAGCGCCACGAGCGCCAGGATCCAGGAGAGCCAGAACATCATCGCCAGCACGCCGATGATGGTCAGCACGCTGTTGATGAGCTGCCCCATCGACTGCTGGAGGGTCTGCCCGATGTTGTCGATGTCGTTGGTGGCGCGGGAGAGCACCTCACCGCGCTGCCGCTTGTCGAAGTACGACAGCGGCAGCCGCGACAGCTTCGCCTGCACGTCCTCCCGCAGCCGGTACATGGTCCGGTTGACGGCCCGGTTCACCAGCCGCGTCGCCACGGCCATCAGCAGCCCGGCGCCGACGAACACGCCGAGCGCGAGCAGCAGCACGTCACCGACCGCGCCGAAGTCGATGCCCTCGCCGGGGGTGAACGCGGTGGAGCGGAGCATGTCGGCGATCTGCCCGTCGCCGCGCTCCCGCATGGCGTCCAGGACCTCCGCCTTGGACTCCCCGGCGGGGAACTGCCGTCCGACGATCCCGGCGAAGACCAGGTCGGTCGCCCGCCCCAGGATCTTCGGCCCGACGACCGACAGGCCGACGCTCAGCACCACGCACAGCACCAGCACGCCCACGGTGACCCGCTCGGGCCGGAACTGGGCGACGAGCCGTTTGCCCGACCCCTTGAAGTCCATCGAATGGCTGTCGGGGCCGCCCCCGGCCATCATGCGCCCCATGGGCCCGGCCATCAGGCTGCCTCCGCTTCCGTCAGCTGGGAGAGCACGATCTCCCGGTAGGTCTCGTTGTCCGCCATCAGCTCGTGGTGGCGGCCGGTGCCGACCACCCGTCCCTCGTCGAGTACGACGATCCGGTCCGCGTCCCTGATGGTCGCGACCCGCTGGGCGACGATGACGACGGTCGCCTCCGCCGTCTCCCGGGCCAGCGCCTCCCGCAGCGCGGCGTCGGTGGCGTAGTCGAGGGCGGAGAAGGAGTCGTCGAAGAGGTAGATCTCCGGCCGCTGGACGAGGGTGCGGGCAATGGCGAGCCGCTGCCGCTGACCACCGGAGACGTTGGTGCCGCCCTGCGCGACGGGGGAGTCGAGCCCGTTCTCCAGCCGCTCCACGAACTCCCGGGCCTGCGCCACCTCCAGCGCGTGCCACAGCTCCTCGTCGGTGGCGTCGGGATTGCCGTACCGCAGGTTCGTGGCGACGGTCCCGGCGAACAGGTACGGCTTCTGCGGCACGAGTCCGACGGTCCGCGCGAGCAGGTCCTGCCGGAGGGTGCGGACGTCGACCCCGTCCACGAAGACATCGCCCTCGGTGGCGTCGAACAGCCGGGGCACCAGGCCGAGCAGGGTGGACTTGCCGCTGCCGGTGGAGCCGATGACGGCGGTCGTCTCCCCGGGCCGGGCGACCAGGTCGACCGACTTCAGCACCGGCTCCTCCGCCCCCGGGTAGCGGAAGCCCGCGCCGCGCAGCTCCAGGTGGCCGTGCCGCCGCAGCTCCGTGACCGGCGCGATCGGCGGGACGACGCTGGACTCGGTGTCCAGCACCTCCTGCACGCGCTCGGCGCACACCTCCGCGCGCGGCACCATCATGAACATGAAGGTGGCCATCATCACGGACATCACGATCTGCATCAGATAGGCGAGGAACGCGGTCAGATCGCCGATCTGCATCCCGCCGCTGTCGATCCGGTGCGCGCCGAACCACACCACGGCGACCGACGACAGGTTCACCACCGTCATCACGATGGGGAACATCAGCGCGAGCAGGTTGCCGGTGCCCAGCGCCATGTCGGTCAGGTCGGTGTTGGCCTTGCGGAAGCGCTGCTGCTCGTACGCGTCGCGGACGAAGGCGCGGATCACGCGGTTGCCCGTGATCTGCTCGCGCAGCACCCGGTTCACGGTGTCCAGGCGCTCCTGCATCGCCCGGAACAGCGGCCGCAGCGCCCGTACGATCAGCGTCACGCAGACGCCGAGCACCGGCACGACCGCGACCAGGACCCCGGACAGCGGCACGTCCAGACCGAGCGCCAGGATGATGCCGCCCACGCACATGATGGGCGCGGACACCATCAGCGTGAACGTCATCAGCGCCAGCATCTGCACCTGCTGGACGTCGTTCGTCGTACGGGTGATCAGCGACGGCGCCCCGAAGTGACCGACCTCACGCGCGGAGAACGACTGCACCCGGTCGAAGACGTCCCCCCGCACGTCCCGGCCGAGCGCCGACGCGGTGCGGGCGCCGTAGTACACGGCCCCCACGTTGGTGACGACCTGCGCCAGCGAGATGCCGATCATCAGGGCGCCGTAGGACAGGATGTAGCCGGTGTCGCCCCGCACGACACCGTTGTCGATGATGTCCGCGTTCAGCGTGGGCAGGTACAGGGTGGCGCAGGTCTGGAGGAACTGGAGGAGGACCAGCAGGGCGATGGGTTTTCGGTAGGGCCTGAGATAGGTCCGCAGAAGTCGTATGAGCACGCTGCTTCTCTCGGAGTCGACGACGACGGGGCGGTTGGTTGCCCCTGGCCCCTATCGTCGAACACTCCACCGGTGTTACCTCAACTGATTAACCCGAGAGCGCGACGGACTTCGCCTTTACGAGCGGAACGCGCCCGGGTGGGTCTGCTCCCGCACGGACACGAACTGCTGCCGCACCGCCTGCCCCACGGCCAGCTCCTCCCCGGGTTCGAGCACCTGCCCCGCGGGCCCCTGCCACCTCGGCGGGGTGCGCGGGTCGAGCGTCCCCCGGGACGCCCCGAGCGCCCACGCCGCCTGCCGCGCCGCCCCGATCGCCCCGTAGTCGGCGGGCTGCGGTACGAGGACCTGCGCCCCGAAGATCGCGGGCGCCGCGGACTGCACGGCGGGCAGCTCGGCGGCGGCCCCCAGCAGGAACACCCGCCGCACCTCCACGCCCCGCCCACGCAGCACGTCCAGCGCGTCCGCGAGCCCGCACAGCATCCCCTCGAACGCGGCCCGCGCCAGGTGCTCCGGCCGCATCGACTCCCGCCGCAGCCCGGCGAGGGTGCCCGCGGTGTGCGGCAGGCTGGGCGTCCGCTCCCCTTCCAGGTAGGGCAGCAGCACCAGCCCGTGCGCACCCGGCGTCGACTTCATCGCCAGCTCGGACAGGCTCTCCAGGTCGGGCAGCCCGAGCAGCTCGGCGGTGCCGCGCAGGGTGCGTACGGCGTTCAGGGTGGTGACGACCGGCAGGTGCATCCCGGTGGCGTCGGCGAGGGAGGTGATCATGCCGCTCTGGTCGTGCAGCGCCTCGGGATGGACGGCCATCACCGACCCGGACGCCCCCAGCGACACCACGGCGTCCCCGAGCCCGATCCCGAGCCCGAACGCGGCGGCCATGGTCTCCCCGGTCCCGGCGCTGATCAGCAGCCCCTCCGGCGTCGTACCGGCGGCATCAGCGGGCCCGATGACCTCCGGCAGCATCGCCTGATGCCCGAGCGCCAGCTCCACGAGGTCGGACCGGTAGCCCCCCGTCGCCGCGGACCAGTACCCGGTCCCGGAAGCCCCACCCCGATCAGTGGTCCTCCTGACCGGCCGCCCCAGCAACTGCCACACCAGCCAGTCGTGCGCCTGCATCAGTACGGCGACCCGCGCGGCGTTCTCCGGCTCGGCGCGGGCCAGCCAGCGCAGCTTGGTCACCGGCTGCGCGGCCTGCGGCACACACCCCACCGCCTGCGCCCACGCCTCACGCCCCCCGAGCGCGTCCACCAGGTCGGCCGCCGCGACCTGCGCCCGCTTGTCCCCGCCGACCAGCGCGGGCCGCACGGTGGCGCCCTGCGCGTCCAGCGGGACCAGGGCGTTCTGCTGCGCGGACACGCCGATGGCCTGTACGCCCTCCAGCAGCCCGCCCCCGGCGGCCTCCCCGAGGGACAGCAGCCACGCCTGCGGATCGACGTCCGAGGGCCGCCCACCGCCCTCGGCCTCGTCGAACGGGTGTGGCGCGTATCCCTGCCTGAGCACGGCCCCCGTGTCCGTGTCGCAGACGACGATACGAGTGAAATCGGGCGCACTGTCCAACCCGGCGACTATCCCCATGGCCGAAATTCTGCCGCACGGAACCCGGTGACGGCGCGGCCGGGCGCCTCAGGTGTTGCTGGTCCCCCACTCGTCCGCCCCACCGCCGTTGGAGTTCCGCTCCCGCAGCGACCGCACCCGCTGCGCCACCGAGTCCGGCATCCGGTCCCCGACCCGGTCGCTGACCACGTGGTACGCCTTGCCCGCGAACTGCCGCCCCTGCTGCGCGGCGGTCTCGGCGGAGTTCCGGACGGCGGGGTTCTGGCTGATCTGCCGTGCCGACTTCCTCAACTGCTCGTAGCGCTCGCGCCCGGCCCGCGTGCCCAGCACGTAACCCAGAGCGAGTCCGACGACGAACGTGAGCCGGTAGCGCATGACGGCCACCCTTCCTGGCTTGCTAGACGAGTACCTGCGGGGAACCGATTGGCGGAGCACCCCCCCGCTTGCGCTAATGTATGTGTCGCAGCGAGCGCGCGCCCCCTGGCGAATACCCAGGTAGGTACGTTCGATGCAGCGAGGCATTCCTCCGTAGCTCAATTGGCAGAGCAGCCGGCTGTTAACCGGCAGGTTACTGGTTCGAGTCCAGTCGGGGGAGCTTCGGTCCTCCGTAGCTCAATTGGCAGAGCAGCCGGCTGTTAACCGGCAGGTTACTGGTTCGAGTCCAGTCGGGGGAGCAGCCGGAACGAGGACCCTTCGGGGTCCTTTTTCATGCCCGGTCCCCCACCCGGGAACCGGCCGCGGCACACCGGAGTCCTCATGGTCACGAAGGCACCGCGGTAAGCCGACCATCCGGAGCAGGAGATCGTATGAGCGGCTATGCTGCGGCAGACGGCGCGCACACATGTACGCGACACGCCGCTATGGGGCGGTAGCTCAGCCGGTTAGAGCAGCGGACTCATAATCCGTCGGCCGTGGGTTCGAGTCCCACCCGCCCCACCTGCGCAGGTCTCTGACCTGCGGAAACGTCCCTTCTGAGGTGTTGCAACGTCAACTCGGTCTGAACGGACGGAATCCGCTGGTCAGGCGTACGGTCCGAAGCTGCAGGGGGATCGCCTGTCTGATCTTGGCAGGGCTCTGACCTGCAGTGACGCGAGCGTTCGGGTGCACTGGAGGCCGCCTGGCGGCTCTGCGATCCAAGATCCAGTGGACGCACAGTGGACGCGAGGGCGTGGAGCTGGTCGGAGAGCGGCATGGCCGGTTCGAGGAGGAAGAGGATCGTCGGGGCGGTTGTCCGAGTTCACGCTGGCCGACTGTCTTCGCCGCGACTGACGGAAGCGGCTGTGCCAGGAGCACGCCGTACCGACGTGATCGGCTGGTGCTGGGGGTCGCGCCAGCGGTGCGGGCTACAGGTCGTCGGGTAGGAGCCGGAAGGCGGGATGGCCGGTCAGGGGGCGGACCATGCGGAAGTGATGGTCGGTGGTGAGCAGGGCGTCGGTGCGGTAGGCGGCGGCCAGGGCGACGTTCATGGCGTCGGTCAGTCCGATGCCTTTGCCGCCGTCGGCGTCGGCATACCCCTCTGCGACCGCGATCGCCGCACTCAGGTGCGTGCTGACAGGCGGCACCTCGAATCGGCGCGTCGCTACGTTGCGTTCGATGAACCGGGCCGCCGCCAGAGCTTTGCGGGCTCCGGCGCGTGTCGCGATCAGGTAGTCCAGCTCGGCCAGAACCAGGGGAGAGATGATCAGGTGGCTGGTCGCTGCCAGTGCCTTCCTGTGCTCCTGATGGCCGGTGAGGTTCGGGTCGAGCAGGCGGTACAGGCCGTTGGTGTCGGCGATGGCGACCAGGGTCACGCGCCCATCCCCTTGAGCGTGTCCTCGATCTCGTCGTCGGTGAGATCGGGCAGGCCGAGGTCGGGCAGGTCGAGGTCCCCCATGGGGTCGGTCGGGTACGGGGGGATGTCGGTGTCGCTTATCGGTACGACCCGAGCCACCGGGGTGCCGTTCTTGGTGACCGTGACGGTCTCGCCACGGGCCGCGGCGGCAAGGATCTGCGAGGACTTCTGATTGAACTCGCGGGCAGTGGTTTCCATGTAGTACATGTTACTACTCTAGGCTGTCGGTGACGGACGGTGCCGCTCATTCGGTATCCCAGCGGAGCGGCCGGAACGCGAGTGCCGACGACCCTCCGGGATGGGTACGGCCGCCCCGCACGTCCGGGCCCATCGCCCGGGCGTTATGCCGGGGGCATCACCGCGTGGATCCGCGACAGGGTGAACACCCGCTCCGCATCGCGTAGATGACACCAGGCGTACAGATACGGAGGGTCGAGGTCGAGGCTGCTGATGGTGCGGATCGTGCGGCTGCCCGTGGTGGCGACGTACTCGATGGTGACCGCCGTCCCACTGTCGACGGCGTGGGCGAGTTGGCGGACATCGGCGTGGGGGATCTGGGTCGCGTATCCGGCGATGATTTCTTCGGTATCGGTGGCGAAGGGGATGCCGTTGCAGGGGTCGGGGGCGGGATGGGTCAGTGGGGCGCCCGCGAGTCGGGTGGCCAGCGCGGCCAGCTCGGCCCGCTTCGGGGTGGCGGTCGTGCGGGATGGTGTGCCGGGCCCGCTGACCGCTCTGCGCGGGGGCGGTACCGGTGCGGTCGCCCGGGGGCTGCGGGGTCGTTCGACGCGCACGGTTCCGTCGGCTGTCTCCGCGACCGGCGAGTATCCCTCGGTCCGCAGTGCGGCGAGGGTTTTCTCCAGCGGGGTGCGGCTGACGAGGACCGTCGGGGCAAGGTGCCGCAGGCCCAGTCTGGAGAGTTTGCGGTGGGCGGCGATCTCGGTGAGGAGGGCGGGTTCCTCGCCGTGGATGACGCAGCCGGCCGAGGCGATGCGGATCCGGCCGTGGCTGCGTGCCGTGTCCGTGATCAGGTAGGACAGGGGCTGGGGCAGCGGGCCCGCGGCGACGGCACCCAAGTCGGCCTCGATGGAGTCCGGGCGATGTCCGGCGTCCAGGGCGCGGCGGACGCTCGCCGGGCTGAACCGCCACAGCGAGGCCGTGCCGCTGGTCTCTCGGTCGGCGACCGAGTCCAGCAGCGTGACCAGCCGCGCGGCGGGCGTGCCGGTGACGACAGCGGTCAGGTCGCTGCCGAAGCGGGCCGTCGCGGTGGCGGCGGGAAGCAAGCGGTGGCAGGCGGCGGCCAGTTCCTCGGTGCTGTCGGCCGGCAGAGCGGCGCCGATCGGGGACAGCGCACCGCGAGCGAGGACACCGAGCACCTCCGCCTCCCGGATCACGGTGGCGAACGGCATCGCGTCCTGTGGCAGCACCTCGGCGAGTGGCCGTGACCAGTGGGCAAGAGGACCCAGTTCGGCTGCGTTCTTCGCGCCTTGCCCGGCCGGAAGCCGGGAAGCGGCGGTGAGCAGTCCCTTCCGGGCCTGGAGACAGCCGGCGCAGGACGGGGTCCCGGCCAGGGCGGGCAGCACCTTGTTGTCGTTGTCGCGGGCCTGCGAGGGGGTGAGCCCAAGTGTCCACCAGGCGTGCAGCAATACCGGAAGCCGCTCTGCGGGTTCCGACTCGGCCCAGGTGTCGTAGGTGTCCGTCGTCGCGACCCGGTCGCCGTCACGGGCCATGAGACCGGCTTCGTACGCCGTCTCGAGGGTGAGACGTACGACGGTCTCCTCGCAGCGTGCTGCCTTGCCGATCCTGGCCAGTTCGCGTGCTCCGACGCCGCCGGACTTCAGCCGGGCGGGCGGAGCCGTCGCACACACCGACAGGACCGAGGCGGCGTGGGCGGCGAACGCCGTGGCCGCGGCGGACGCCTCACTGTCGACTTCCGCCTGGGAGACGGGTACCAGGGGTGTGACGGGCGGCGCGGGGTCGAACGGAGGATGCCAGCCTGGTCCGCGCAGCGCGAGCGCCACCTCGGCTGGCATCCGTGCGGGGCCGTAGCCGTATCGATGCTGGACCAGCAGCCCCCGCTCCAGCGCCCAGCGCGCACCCGGTTCAGAAGCGGGCTGGCTCCCGAAGAGAACGAATGCCTGGGGTCGGTACGCGGGGTCCGCCCTGCGTTTCAGCAGTTTCCGGGTGTCGGCCGGTGCCTGGGCTACCACCGCGGCGACACGTGCCGGGTCGCTGTGGTGCTCCACGAGCGACGCGAGGCGCTGCGGTTTGGTGCCGGGAGGCCTCACGCCCAGAGCTGTGAGCATGCGGCGCAACTCCTCGGAGGTCGTGTCCTTCGACAGCGCCGCCAGCGGCTGGTCCAGTCCGAGCGGCGTGTCCCACGCCTGCCGCAGGGGCG
Organism: Streptomyces sp. NPDC006997; assembly: GCF_040635175.1. Taxonomy (NCBI): domain Bacteria; kingdom Bacillati; phylum Actinomycetota; class Actinomycetes; order Kitasatosporales; family Streptomycetaceae; genus Streptomyces; species Streptomyces sp. NPDC006997. The sequence continues at coordinate 47,125 of NZ_JBEYHH010000009.1, read as the reverse complement.
CGGCCATGCGCAGTGCTCCCTCGCGGTCCGGCCAGACCAGCGCATGCGTGGACAGCGTCTGGAGCGCCGTTTCCAGACCGCGTGCGGCCCGGCCCTCCGTCGCGTCCAGCAGGTCGGCCAGGACGTCCCGAGAGGCCGGCGCACCCAGTGCCGCCAGTGCCTCGGCTGTCTGCAGGGCAGGCAGCGGGAGCCGGGGCAGCGCGAGCGCGACCGAGCCCGGGCGTTGCAGGCGTTCGGCCAGTTCGCTGACCGAGCGGGGCTCCGGCGGGGACACGGCGTCCGGCCGTGCCGCGAGTACCCGCTCCAAGTGTTCGGCGCTGAGGCGGTGGAGCCATGCTGCGAGGGTCGACTTACCGGACTTCACTGATCAGTGCACCTCGTTGAGGGAAACGCCACGCTTCGCACCCACAGGCTGGGCGAGACGCGCCGTGCCGTACGGCCTCCAAGCATGGCGCATCCGGCGGGTGCCGCGTGGCCGTCGTCAGAGATTCGCGGACAGGGCCGCACCGGGTCTCTCTCCCCACACAAAGTCGTCGCCGTGTGGCAGGTGGAGGAGCCGGAGAGGGGTCGGTTGTGAAAGGCGAGAGGGAACCGTAGCCGTGCGGAGGGCTGCATGGTGGGCCCGTAGTGGACACGTAGTGGACGGAAGGACCGGTAACGATCAGGAAGACCGGAGCAGGAAGCGGCGGCCGCCACCCTTGTGACCTGCATAAACAGGAAGGTAAGGGGAGGAATCCGGACGGGAGCGAAACACCCGCAAGGACTCATAATCCGTCGGCCGTGGGTTCGAGTCCCACCGCCCCACCACGCACTGTGGTCGAAGAAACGTTTGACCAGTCATTCTGCTGGTTGCCCTGGTTGATCAAAGTTCTTCCGGCGGCCCCCGGGCGTACACCACCGACAGCAGCGACGGTTCTCAACCCGCGCTGACCCCGGCCACCAACGCCACCCCCGGCCCAGTAGCGAGGTACTGACGACATGCGCCGTGCCCTCCTCACCTCGTTGCTGGCGGCGGCCCTGACCGGATGCTCACTCCTCGGCCAGGACGCGCCCTGCACCCGGGCCGACGCGGACTCGCAGGTCTCCGCCGTCTGGCGGCCCGCCGACTTCGGCGGCCGGGACGCGGCGAGGATCCGGCTCTGCGTGGACGGCACCTGCGAGGAGCGGACATCGGGCCGCCCCGCCGACCCGTTCGCCTCACTGTCGGTCCGCCTCCCCGACGACATCGGCGCGTCCACCGTGCCGGTGCGGCTCACCGTGACCTCCGTGCGGAGCGGCGCCACGGTCGTGCAGGACAGCACCCGCGCCAGCCTGACGGAACAGCACCCCAACGGCACGTCCTGCCCGCCCACGACGTGGACGGCGACGTTCCGTGCCGACCCGGAAGAGGGCCTCAGCTCGGCCGAGGGGATGAGGCTCCAGGACTGAGCCCGCGCCGCGAGCGCCCGCCCCCCGTCACCTCACGCACATGGGTGTGCGACATGGGGCACCGGATTCAGGGCCACCAGATGGGGGTCTGCCGCAGCGCCGACCGCGCCGCAGCGATCGTCGGGACCGGTCCTCGTCCTTGACCACGCTTCCAGGTCAGGTTGGAAAAGGATCACTGTCTGAGGTCGATCGTGCGTACTGGCTGTCCCGTGGTCCGGGCGATGGTTTCGAAGTCGCGGTCGTAGTGGAGCAGGGTGAGGCCCGCTTCTTCGGCGGCGGCTGCGACCAGGAGGTCGACCGGGCCCGCGCTGCGGTGTTCGCCCTTCGCGGTGAGCTGCTCCTGGACCACGCGGGAGCGGCGGTAGACGCCGTCCGGCATCGGACACCAAACGTAGTGGGCGTCGAGTGCCGCCTTCAGTTGAGCGCGGTCCGCGGAAGAGCGGGCGGAGTAGAGAACCTCAAGTTCAGTGAGGTCGCAGATCGCGACGAGGCCGGCGGCGATCCTGTCGTCCCACTCGGCCGTGTTCTGGGCGAGAAGGACGCGGGCGAGGGCGGAGGTGTCGATGAGGTAGTCGGCGACGGTCACGGCCGGTACTGGCTCTTGTCCAGGAGGATGTCGATGTCCAGGGCTCCGTCGGCCACCAGTTGCCGGGAGTCCTCGAGTGCGCGCAGGCGCCGGTAGCGAGCGGTGACCTCGCGCAGGGCAGTGTTGATCGTGTCGCGCTTGGTGGTGGTGCCGAGTTCCCTGGCGGCTGCCTCCAGTGCCTCGTCGTCGAGGTCGATGACGGTTCGGCTCACTGCGACTCCCTGTGTATACGGCGATGTATATCAGTATACCTGCTCCACTGTATATCGAGGGTCGGGCTCCAGTCTGGTCCTGATCGGCGGGCTTCTTGGCCGGAAGGCGAGACCGGACGAGGTCCGAGAGCAGGAGCTCGCGCACAGCGAGGGGGGCTCCCGGGTTGTGGCGGCAGTCGCCACCGCTACCGAACCCGGGGCTTGGGCGCCCCGGGGCCCACGGCGCACGCACACCCTGCGTGAATGTCTGGCCACGGTTGCCGTGAGGGGGTATGCGTTAGGGAGAATCGCAGGACGATGACGTCACAGCCTGCCGAACCCCATCCCGTCGAGTCCACCGAGCCCGCCTCCTACGCACCTTTCGCGCACCTCACCGTGCCCCACACCGCCCTCTACCGTCAGGTGATGGGCGTGTTCATGGCGGCCAAGGAGCGGTTCGCCGTGCATCTGCGGCCTGAGGAGGTGCACGCGGCGCTGGACCGGGAGCACCGGCCCACCGACCTGGACGCCGTGGTCAAGGCGCTGGACAGCCTCGTGGAGTGGGGCAATCTGCGGGCGGACCCGGACACCTCCCGGGTCACCGCGGTCGAGGACTTCTACCGTAAACGCTTCATCTACCAGCTCACCCGGGCAGGCGAGGCCGCCGAGCGGGCGCTGTCGGCGTACGACGAGGCGCTGGGGCGGCGCGGCGCGCTGCAGGCGGTGGCACTGCACGACATCGTGACGCAGTTGCGAGCCCTGCTGGTGCTCGCCGCCGAGCAGGAGGAGGGCGAGCCGGACGCGGCCAAGGCGCACCTGGCGCTGTCCGCGCTGACCAGCCGGTTCGAGGCACTGGCCGAGAACGCGCGGGCGTTCATGGGCTCGCTGCAGCGCACCATCGACCTGCACGGTGTCGAGGTGGAGGTGTTCCTCGCCTACAAGGACCGGCTGATCCAGTACCTGGAGCGGTTCATCCAGGACCTGATCACCCTCGGCGGACGGATCGCACGGCTCATCGGCGAGCTGGAGGAGCAGGGCGGCGTCGGCGTGCTGCTGCGGCTGGCGGCGGCCCGGGAGGCGGGGGACGCCGCTCCGGACGAGGCGGAGACCGCCGAGGCGCGGGCGCACGAGCGGTGGGCGGCGAAGTGGGAGGGACTCGCGGCCTGGTTCGTGTCGGCGGACGGCCGCGAGTCGCAGGCACGGCTGCTGCGCGGACGCGCGCTGGGGGCGATCCCCCAGCTCCTCGCTGTCGTACGGCAGCTGAACGAGCGCCGGGCCGGACGCTCGGACCGGTCCGCGGACTTCCGCACCCTGGCCCGCTGGTTCGCCGAGGCCCCCGACGACGAGGCACGGCACCGGCTGTGGCGCGCGGCCTTCGGGCTCTATCCCGCCCGCCACCTCACCGTCGACGCCGACACCCTCGCCGAGCGCGCCGCCCGTCCGGTGGCCGCGTCGGTCCCGTGGGCCGAGGCCGAGCCGCTGCGGATCAGCCCGCAGCTGCGCCGCACGGGGAGCTACGAGCGGCGCGGCAAGCCGCGCCGCGTGCAGGACCGGTCCGAACAGCGGCGGCGGCTGGCGGAGATCGCCGCCCAGCAGGCGGAGGAGATCGCCGCCGCCCGCGCCCGGCTGGCGACCGACGGCACCACCCGGCTGTCCGAGCTGGGAGAACTCGACCCGGTGGCCTTCCGCCTGTTCCTGGGACTGCTCGGCGACGCCCTCGCCACGTGGCGGCCCGGCGTCACGACGACCGAGGCGACCAGCAACGACGGCACGATGGAGGTCCGGCTCACCGCCCTGGACGACGGCACGACCGCGGAGATCCGCACGCCGGGCGGGGTGTTCCGGGGGCCCGACCACACGGTCGAGATCATCGACTTCAGCCTGAGCACCGAGCACCGCGGTGCGGGAGGCACGATGACCAACCCGGGCGGTCGTCCCGGCACTCACCGGCATCCCGCCCCGAGCCTCGCGAGGCCCGTCGAAAGGAGACTCCACCGGTGACCACGCCCCTGGGCGAGGTGCTCGACGGTCGGCGTACCGCCGAGTTCCACAAGGCCGCCCGCGCCCTGCTGAAGGAGCCGCTGCTGCTCGCCCGCGGTCCGCGTGCCGACGCCCACCGCCTGGTGCGACAGCACGCCGCTGAACTGCGCGACTGGTTCGACCGCAACACCGGCTGGTCGCTGCGGGTGGACGCCGAGGCCGCCCGGCTGCGCAGGACGCCCGGCACCCTGGCCGACCCGACCCACCCGGCGCGCGAGGCGTCCCGCGCCGGTGCGCCGTTCAGCCGCCGCCGCTACGTGCTGCTGTGCCTGGCGCTGGCCGCGCTGGAACGCGGCGAGGCGCAGATCGCGCTCGGCCGTCTCGCCGAGCAGGTGGTGCTGGACGCCGCCGACCCCCATCTCGCCGCCGCAGGGCTGGAGTTCACGCTGGAGCGGCGCGACGAGCGCCTCGACCTCGCCGCCGTCGTACGGCTGCTGCTGCGGTACGGGGTGCTGCGGCGGGTCGCCGGGGACGAGGACGCCTACGTCAGCGGGTCGGGCGACGTGCTGTACGACGTGGAGCGCCGGGTTCTCGCCGGGCTGCTCGCCGCCCGCCACGGTCCGTCGATGATCACCGCCGACGGCTTCGAGGAGCGGCTGGCCGCACTCACCGCGGAGAGTGCCCTGGACAGCGACGAACTGCGGTTCCGCGCCATCCGCCAGACGCTGACCCGCCGCCTCCTCGACGACCCGGTGCTGTACTACGACGAGCTGACCGACGACGAGCTGGCCTACCTGACCCGCCAGCGCGCCTTCCTCACCGCGCGGATCACCGAACTGACCGGCCTGGTCGCCGAGGTACGGGCCGAGGGCATCGCCATGGTCGACCCCTTGGACGACCTCACCGACGTACGTATGCCGGAGCAGGGCACCCACGGGCACGTCACCCTGCTGCTCGCCGAGCACCTCGCCGCCGCGGACGGCGAGGTGAGCCGGGGCGAACTGGAGCGCCGGGTACGGGAACTGGCCGCCGAGCACGGCGGGTACTGGTCCAAGAGCGCCAAGCAGCCCGGCGCCGAAGGAGAGCTGGTCGAGCAGGCGCTGGCCAAGCTGACCGCGCTCGGACTGGCGACCCGCACTCCCGGAGGCGCGGCCCCGCTGCCCGCGCTCGCGCGGTACGCGGTCGGAGAGACCGTCGTAGCGGAACCGGGAGACCGCACGTCCCGTAAGACCCCCCGCGACGCCCAGCGAAAGGCCCCCCAGCCGTGACCGCCCTTCCCCAGCCCGCGCCCGGCCGGTGGCGGCCACTGCGCGTCGGCCTGGTCGACCTCTTCTACTACGACACCGAGGAGTTCTGGTTCCGCGACGGCCGCCTGCTGCTGCGCGGCAACAACGGCACCGGCAAGTCCAAGGTGCTCGCCCTCACCCTCCCGTTCCTGCTGGACGGCGACCTGTCGGCGCGCCGGGTGGAGCCCGACGCCGACCCGGGCAAGCGCATGGAGTGGAACCTGCTGCTCGGCGGCGAGCACCCGCACCCCGAGCGGCTCGGCTACACCTGGATCGAGTTCGGCCGCGTGGACGAGGACACCGGACAGGCCCGTTTCCGCACCCTCGCCTGCGGACTCAAAGCCGTGGCGGGCCGAGGCATCGCCCGCCACTGGTACGCGGTCACCGACCAGCGCGTCGGCCTGGACCTCAGCCTGCTCGACGCGACCGGCACCGCGCTGTCGCGTGACCGGCTCGCCGAGGCGGTCGCCGGGCACGGCATGGTGTACGAGACGGCCACGGCGTACCGCAGGGCGGTGGACGAGGCACTGTTCGGGCTCGGCGAGCGGCGCTACGCCGCCCTCGTCGACCTGCTCGTCCAGCTGCGTCAGCCGCAGCTGTCCAAGCGTCCCAACGAGGCGGCGCTGTCCCGCGCGCTGACCGAGGCGCTGCCGCCGATGGACCAGGCGGTGATCGCGGATGTGGCCGAGGCGTTCCGCTCCCTGGACGAGGAGAAGGAGGAGCTGCGGGCGGCCGCCGAGGCGGAGCGCGCGGCCTCCGCCTTCCTCGACCACTACCGGCGTTACGCCCGCGTCGCCACCCGCCGCAGGGCCCGGCTGCCCCGCAGCGAGCACGCCCGCTACGAACAGCTGCACCGCGACCTCGCCCAGGCCCGCGCCGAGCGGGAGGGGGCCGAGCGGGACCGTGCGGCGGCGGCCGAGCGGACGGCCCAGCTGGAGGAGACCGCCACCCGTCTGAAGGCGCAGGACGCGGCGCTGCGCGAAGGCCCCGAGATGCGCAGCGCCCGCGAACTGGAGCAGGCGGCGGCCGACGCCCGCCGCACCGCGGGGGAGCTGGCCCGCACCGAGGCGGACCGGCGGCAGGCGGCCGAGGCGCACACTCGGGCGCTGGGCCGCCTTCGGACGGCCGAGCGGCGGCTCGCGGCGGCCGAGGAGCAGGTCGCGGACATGCTGGCCCGTGAGCGGGGCGCGGCAGCCGCGGCCCGTCTCGACGGCGAGCCGCGCACCGACGGCGTGCCAGAGGCCGAACTGCGACGCGCCGCCGAGGAGTCGGTGGCCCGCAGACGGCGCACCATCGACCACGTGGAGGAGCTGGCTGCCCGAGCCGACCAGGCCGCCGCCGAACGGCGCGCCGCCGCCCGCCGCCTGGACGAGGCGGAGACCGAGGCCGGCCACACCGCGCGGCGGCAAGCCGAGGCGGCGGAGAGCGCGGACGCGGCGGGTGCGGATCTCGTCGCCGCCGTCCGCGCCCACCTGGACACCTGCGAGGAGCTGGCCGTCGCTGATCCCGCCGGGCTGCTGGACGGTCTGCAGGACTGGGTGACGCACCTGCAGGGACCGTACCCGTCACGGGAGGAGGCCGGTGCGGCGCACCGCGCGCGGGCGGCGCACCTGGCCGACCGGGCCGCCGCCCTGGGGCAGGAGCTGGCCGGACTCCAGACCCGGCGTGCCGAGGCCGAGCGGGAGCTCGCCAGTCTGGAGGCGGGCGGCCAGCGGTGGCCCGCGGCGCCTCACACCCGTACGCCCGGAGTCCGCGACCAGGCCCCGGGGGCTCCCCTGTGGCGGCTGGTCGACTTCCGCGACCACGTCACCGCCGCGGAACGTGCGGGCCTGGAGGCGGCGCTGGAGGCCTCCGGGCTGCTGGACGCCTGGGTGCGCCCGGACGGCACCGCCGTGCACGCGGACGGACACGACACGCTGCTCGCGCCGGGTGCTCCCCTGGGCGGGCCGACTCTCGCGGACGTGCTGCGCCCCGCCGTGGGCCACGGCGACCCTCCCCCAGAGGGGGTACTCCCATCGACGGCCGTGGGCGAGCAGATGGTGGCCAGCCTGCTCGCCCGCGTGGGCCTGGGCTCCGGCGGGGACACCTGGGTGGCGGCGGACGGCCGCTTCCGCGTCGGCGCGCTGACCGGCAGCTGGCGGAAACCGGCAGCCACCTACGTCGGCGAGGGCGCCCGCGAGGAGGCGCGCCGGGCCCGGATCGCCGCCTTGCGCGGTGAGCTCGCGGCCCTGGACGGGGACACGGGCCGCCTCGAAGCGGAGCGTGCCACGGTCGCCCGGCGCCGGAGCACCCTGGACGCCGAACTGGCCGGCGTCCCCGACGACGCCGGGCTGCGCCACGCGCACGCCCTCGCCGCCGCGGCCGCGGACGCCGCCCACCGCGCCCGAGCCCGCCGCGACGAGAGCGCCGCCGCCCTCGCCGAGGTGACCCGGCAGGAGGCCGAGGCCGCCACCGAACGCGACGACTCGGCCGCCGCGGTGAACCTGCCCGCCGACCGGGCCGGCCTGACCGCCGTCCGCCAGGCGCTGGCCGACTACACCGCCGTCCTCGCCGCCCTGTGGCCCGCGCTGCGCGAGCGCGCCGACGCGACGCGGGCCGTCGCCGACGAACGCGCCGAGGCTGGACGGGCAGGCGCCAGAGTGGCCGAACTGGCCGAGCGCGCCGAGGAGTCGGCCCGCCTCGCGGCTGCCGCGGACGAGCGTCAGGCCACCCTGCGCTCCACCGTCGGCGCCGCCGTCGCGGAGCTGGAGCGGCGCCTCGCCGAGACCGCTCGGGCGCTGGCCGCCTGCGAGCGCGAGCAGCGCCGGGCACGCGAGGACCACACGGCCGCCGACCGGCGCGCCCACCTGGCACTCGGGCACATCGAACGCCTGGAAGTGGACGTCCACGAGGCGACCGAGGCCCGCGCCGAGGCCATCGCCGCGCTCCAGCGTTTCGCGGGCACCGGGCTGCTGGCCGTCGCCCTGCCCGAGGTGGCCGTACCGCCCCTGGACGCCGGTCCGTGGGCCGCCACCCCGGCCGTGGCGCTGGCCCGCGCGATCGAGGCCGAACTGTCCGGGACCGACGACTCCGACGGCGCCTGGGAGCGCGTGCAGAAGCGGCTCAGCGAGGAGTACAAGAAACTCCAGGACGCCCTGTCCCGTGGCGGCCACAGCGCCTCCGCCCGGATGGTCGAGGACGGCATGGTCGTCGAGATCGTCTACCAGGGTCGCGAGCGCGCCGTCCCCGAGCTCGCCGAGGCCCTCGCCGCGGAAGTGGCCGAGCTGACCCGCATCCTGTCCGCGCACGAACGGGAGATCCTCGAAACACACCTGATCACCGAGGTCGCCGGCACCCTGCAGGAACTGATCGGCGCCGCCGAGCGCCAGGTGCGGGCCATGAACGCGGAACTCAAGGAGCGGCCCACCTCCACCGGCATGAGGCTGCGGCTGCTCTGGCGGCCCTCGCGCAAGGCGCCGGCGGGGCTCTCCCAGGCCCGTGAGCGGCTGCGCCAGTCCGCCGACGCCTGGACACCCGGGGACCGGGCGGCGGTCGGCGAGTTCCTGCAGGCCGAGATCGCCCGCCGGCAGTCCGAGGACACGGCGGGCAGCTGGCTGGAGGTGCTCACCGCGGCCCTCGACTACCGGGCCTGGCACGAGTTCGGCATCGAACGCCACCAGCACGGCACATGGGTCCCGGCCACCGGACCCGCCTCCGGCGGCGAACGCGTCCTCGCCGTCTCGGTACCGCTGTTCGCCGCGGCCTCCTCGCACTACGCCACCGCCGTACCGCACGCTCCCCGCCTGGTCGCCCTGGACGAGGCCTTCGCCGGCGTCGACGACGACTCCCGCGCCAAGTGCCTGGGCCTGCTGCACGCCTTCGACCTGGACGTGGTGATGACCTCCGAACGCGAATGGGCCTGCTACCCGCAGGTTCCGGGCATCGCCATCGCCCAGCTCTCCCGCGTCGACGAGATCCCGGCGGTCCTGGTGACCCGCTGGGAGTGGGACGGCGCGCATCGGCTGCGGGGCAGCGACCCCGGCCATGGGCTGATGACCCTCCCCGCGCAGACCGCCGCGTCCGCTCCGGAGCACCAGGACGGCCTGTGGGCGTGACCGAGAACACGAGCACGCCGCCTGGCGGGGCCTCGTCGCCCCGCGACCGCGACCGCCTGGCCCGCCTCCTCGGCGGCCCCGAACTCGCCTGGTTCGTCGACCGGGTACGCCGCCGCATGGCCCGGGACGAACCCCTCACCGGACCCGTCACCCTGTCCGACCCCACTCCCGCACAGCGCGAGGCCGCCGAACGCCTGCTGGGCCGCGCCCCGGGCGCCGGACGCTCACTGCGCATACGCCTCGACGCGGTGGACGCCGTCCTGCGCCGCTCCGGCGCCGGCCCCGACGGCCTGGCCGCCGCCGTCACCGCCCTCACCGGGCCCGTCCCCCGCCTCGCCGAGGTACGCGAGCAGGAGGAACACGCCTGGCGGGAGGCCTACGCCCCGCTCGACACCTTGACCCGTGCCGTCAGACCCGAACTGGCCCCCTGGGCTGACCGGTTGCGCGGCGACGGACTCGTCCGCAGGCTCGCCCGCACTCCGCAGGCTGCGAAGAGGCTGCTGGACGACATGGCCGAGGCCCTGCGCCGCCTGCCGGCCGAGCCTGCCGTGTCCCTGCCCGTCTTCGCCGCCGACGCGTTCGGCGACGCCCACGCCCTCGACGACGGCACCCCGCTCGCGACCCTCGTCCTGTCCGGCGTCCGCGCCCTGACCGGCTTCCCGGACGGCACCGGAGCCGAGTGGCGCCGTGAGGCCTGGGCCTCGGCGGGCCTCCTCAAGGACGCCCTGTCCTCCACCGTCCTCACCCTGGGCCTGCGCGGCACGCCCCCGCTCGACTGGGCGGCGGGCACCGGGGAGCCGGCCGTCCTGACACTGCGCCAGCTCGCCCACCTCCCCCCGCGTACGGCTCCCGCGGCAGTCCACGTGTGCGAGAACCCCGCCGTCCTCGGCGCCGCGGCCGACAGCCTGGGCGCCGTAAGCCCGCCCCTTGTCTGCCTCCAGGGCCAGCCCTCGGCCGCCGCCCTCACCCTGCTGCGTCACCTGCACACCCACGGGAGCACACTGCTCTACCACGGCGACTTCGACTGGGGCGGCCTGCGCATCGCTACCGCCCTGCTCCGTCGCGTCCCCTGGCGCCCCTGGCGCTACACGGCCGCCGACTACCGCGCCGCGGCCGCCGCCACCCCGCTCGCCCCGCCCCTGACCGGCACACCCGCCACCGCCCCATGGGACCGCGAACTCCGCCCAGCCCTCACCGAACTCGGCGTGCGGGTCGAGGAGGAGGCGGTGCTCGGGGACCTGCTGGCCGACCTCGCGCCCTGACCCCGGGCGCTCGGGCAGGGCCTTCGGCCCACCACGGCCGGGCAGACGGGGGACGAGCGCCGAACGCGGCGGCAGCGCGCGAGCCGTCCCGGTACCGTCACCGACGGACCCCACGAGGGAGACGACACCTGAAAGACGGTCGGGCGTCGCCCGGTTCCGGGGGTTCGTCACAGTCGGCGCGGCCGACGGGTGAGGTCGACGGGCGCGACGTGACCGTGGTCGCTCGACGTGCGCCCGCGGCGTCTCGACGGCGTTCCCGCGCGGGCGGCGGTGACAGGCTTCGCTTCCCGCTCCGGTGCCGCGGGCTCGCCAGCCCGAACCCGTCGCCGCAGCTCCGCGGCGCTCACTGACGCCGAAGCCGTGCTCGCCTGTTCACGCACCCTGTTCGGATCACTGCTCGTGCCGGTGTCAGAGCAGTGCCGCCAGTAGGCCCGCCGTCACCGCGCAGACGATCAGGGCGGCGGTCGCGGCGGCGGGGCCCCGTCGGTCCGTGGGGAGGTGGGGGAAGAGGCGTGAGAGTGCGCCGAGGACCGCGAGTGGGGGTGCCGCGCGCCAGACGTCGTGGCCGGTTCTGCTTCCGGCGGCGGTGACGATGCCCGGGAGGTGTCCGACGGCGCGGAGCAGGGGTCCTGCCATGGCCCTGCTGCGGCCGGGTACGGCACTTCCGGACGCCGTCTGTTCCAGGGCTTGCCGCAGGGCCGTCTCGTCGTTGGCCCAGTGGGCGCGGAAGGTGATGGTTCCGGTCGGGTCGACGAGGTAGGCGGAGTTCGGCTTCGGGGTGAGGGCGCGGTGCAGGGTGCCTTCGATGTCGTCGACCGCGACCTCGAAGGGGATGCCGTGGTGGTGGCGCAACCGCTGGGCGTGCCGGTACTTCTCGGCGGCGGTGGTCGGCTGGCGGATCGTCTGTCCGGGGTGCGCCTCGCGGGTGTTGACCAGGACGAAGCGGACCTGCTCGCCGAAGCGGGCGTGGAGTCGCTTGAGTACGGGCACGGCGCTCTCGGTGACGGGGCAGGTGCGTGATCCGAAGACCATGAGCACCGGTCGTGGGCCCAAGGCGTGCGAGGCGAACCGGTCGCCGTCCAGGGTGGGCAGGTCGAACTCCGGCAGACGGCTGCCGGGGCCGGGGGCGTCGCGGCCGAACGTCATGTCGTCGATCAGCAGGCGGGTGCTGAAGCGTTCGAAGCGGTAGTCCGGGGCGGGGTGCCGTGGGGGACGGTGCGGGGTCAAGGTGTCTCCTTGGGAGCGTCCGGCTGTTTGATTGACCGTTCGGTCAAGTCGATGGGCAGGGGAGAGTGGAGTCCCGCGTGGGGATGGGTGGGCTCAGGGGGTGGGGGCCTGGACCAAGGTGCGGATCGTCGTCCTGGACTCGGCGACGAGCGTGGGTCTGTCGTATGCCTTGGCCATGAGGGTGACGCCCTGGAGGTAGGACAGGGCGCGCAGTGCCGCCGCGTCGGGGTCGACTTCCGCGGGGACGTGCCCTTCGAGTACGGCCTCGGCGACGGCGTCGCGGAAGTACCGCTGCCATGCCGTCAGGATCTCCGCGATCCTGGCCGACGCCTCACCGGGACGTCCGGACAGTTCGAGGGCGAGGTTGCCGATGGGGCAGCCCGGGACGGCGCCCATCTGGTCCCGGGCCGCGGTCAGCATTCCGGCGAATCCGCCGACGAAGGCGTCGATCCGCTCCAGTGGCGGGGCCTCGCTGTCGAACGCCTCGTCCAGGAGCGCCTTGAGGAGTTCCCAGTTCGCGTCGAGCACGGCGAGGCCGACGGCCTCCTTGGAGGGGAAGAAGTGGTACAGGCTGCCGCGGTGCACCCCCGCCTCGCGGCACAGGTCCCCGATGCCGACCTCGGCGAACGACGAACCGTGGATCAGCGCGCGCGCCGTCCGTACGAGGCGGGTGCGGGTGTCGTTCGTCATCAACCCTCCACTTGACTGACCGGTCAAATATCTAGCAGATTGTTGACCGGTCAGTCAAGCGAAGGGCGGGGTGCGGTGGTCGTTCCCTCCAGCGGGCTCAGGTCGGCAGGCTGAGCAGCGCGACCGGTTCGGACGTGGGGTGGGTGGAGCCGCCCGCTGGTTCGACGGTGAGGCCCACGGCCGAGGCCGCGTTGGGTGAGCCCTTGAGGATGACGGCCTGGCCGGTGTCGGGAGCGGTGGCCGCCAGGCCCGCCGGACGCATGTCGCCGTCCACCTGGTACCACGCCTGGTAGACCTTGCCCGGTGGGGGCGCCGGCAGGTCCGTGAGGAGGACCGCCTGGTCGCGGCTCGCGGAGACGACGACCGTGGTGCGGGAGCCGTCCGGCAGGCGGGTCGAGTGCGTTTCGGCGTCCGGGGCGCCCATGACGGCGAGGAAGTCGTCCAGTTGGCCGCGTGCCTCCCGGGCCCGGGTGGTGGCGTCCTCGGCGCGGTCGTGCTGCCACACCGCGATGCCGCCGAACGCCGTCGCCGCCGCCAGGCAGGCGGCCAGCGCGAGGCGGGGGAGCCGGCGGCGCAGGGTCGTGGACGGTGTGCGGAGCCGGGGGACGGGGGTGGCCTGGCGGACCGTGCGGATGCGGTGGAGGACCTGTGACCTGGAGGTGCTCGCGGGGCTCACCGCGACCGCGGCGGCGAGGCGGGCGGCGGTGGCGGTGAACTCGGCCACCTCGTCCCGGCAGGCCGCGCACGCCGTCAGGTGCTGCTCGAACAGGGCGCGTTCGTCGTCGGGCAGCGCGTGCAGGGCGTAGGCGCCGGTGAGGGTGTGCGGGTCGGCCTTGGTGTTCATGCGCTCACTCCCAGGCAGTCGCGCAGCCGGATCAGGCCGTCGCGCAGACGGGTCTTGACCGTGCCCAGCGGGACGGACAGTTGTTCGGCGACCTCGCGGTACGTGAGTCCCCGGTAGTAGGCGAGGGTGACCGACTGGCGTTGCAGCTCCGTCAGGGTGCGCATGCAGCGGCGTACCTGCTCGTGTTCGAGGCGGTGCTCGACCTCCTCGCTCACCTCGTCGTACTCGGGTGTCTGGTCCAGCGCCGCGGCCCGGTGGTCGCGGGCCGCGGACGCCTCCGCGGAGCGGACCCGGTCGATGGCGCGCCGGTGGGCGAGGGTGAGCACCCAGTTGGTGACGGAACCCAGGTCGGGGCGGTAGCGGGGGGCGGTACGCCACACCTCCACCAGGACGTCCTGGGCGACCTCCTCGGACTGCGCCAGATCGCGCAGCACCGCGCGGACCACCCCCAGGACGGCGGGGGCGACGGCGTCGTAGAGGGCGGCGAAGGCGTCCGTGTCGCCGCGGGCCACCTCGTGCACCAGCGTTTCGAGGTCCGGCCGCCGGGGCGGTGGGGTGCCAAGGAAGATCGGCTCTTGCACGGGTTCCGTCCTGGGGCTCAAGGGAGGAGGGGAGGTCCGCCGGGGGGCGCCCGGCGGACCGGCGTACTCGTCAGCTCTCGGGCATCAGGACAGTGTCGATGATGTAGACGTTGGCGTTGGCCGTCCTGACGTTGCCGCAGACCACGTTGGCGGAGTCGTTGACCTTGTACTCCTCGGCCGAGCCGGAGGTGGTCAGCCGGGACTTCTCCAGCGTGTCGAAGGAGCCGTTCTCCAGGTCGGCCGGGGCCAGCTTCTGCCCGACGACGTGGTAGGTGAGGATCTTCGTCAGCTGCTCCTTGTCGTTGAGGACCTTGTCCAGGTCGGCCTCCGGGATCTTCGCGAAGGCGTCGTTGGTGGGCGCGAACACCGTGATGTTCTCGGCGTTGTTGAGGGTGTCGACCAGCCCGGCCTTCTGCACCGCGGTCACCAGCGTGGACAGCGCCGGGTTGTTGGAGGCGGCGGTGGCGACCGGGTCCTGGGCCATCCCGTCGAAGGAACCCGCGCCGTCCTCGGGGACGGACGCGCAGGCCGGGCCGAACGGCTCGTCCATGGCCGCGGTCTCGCCCGCGGCGTCCTCGCCCGCGTCGGACGCCGCGGCCGGGGCGGACGTCGCGCTGCTCGCAGAGTCCGAGGTGGCGGAGTCGCCGCCGTCGTCCGAGCAGGCGGCGAGGCCCAGCGGCAGGACGGCGGACGCGGTCACGGCGATGGCGATACGGCGGATACGGGTGTTCATGATCTGGTCTCTCCTGAGGGGTTTGTTAGGGAAGGGGACAGGGGTCGGGGTGCGAGGGTTCAGTCGACGGTGACCACCACCGAGTGCCAGCCGCTGGCGCCGTCGGGGATGGTCCGGGCGCGTCGCTCGGTCTGCACCGCACCGGAGCCGTCCGTGGCACGGACGGTGAGGGTGTGGCCGCCCTTGGTGGCCCGCCAGGGGAAGGACCACTGCCGCCAGGTGTCGCGGGAGTCCTCGGCGGCGAGCCGGGCCGGCTGCCAGGGGCCGTCGTCGACGCGGATCTCGACCTTGTCGATGCCGCGGTGCTGGGCCCAGGCGACTCCGGCGACCATGACGGTCCCCGCCTCCGGCCGCGCGAAGGGCTTCGGGGTGTCGATCCGGGACTGCGTCTTGATCGGGGCCCGCCGCGCCCAGTCCCGCTTGACCCAGTAGGTGTCGTAGTCGTCGAACGTGGTGAGTTCGATGTCCTCGATCCACTTGCAGGCGGAGACGTAGCCGTACAGGCCCGGGACGACCATGCGGACGGGGAAGCCGTGCTCGAAGGGGAGCGGCTGGCCGTTCATGCCGACGGCGAGCAGGGCGTCACGGCCGTCCAGCACGTCCTCGACGGGGCTGCCGAGCGTCATGCCGTCCACCGAGCGCGCCACCAGCTGGTCGGCCGGGCCGCCCCGGGACGGCGGTCGCACACCGCAGTCGGCGAGCAGGTCGGCCAGGCGTACGCCGATCCAGCGGGCGTTGCCGACGTACGGGCCGCCGACCTCGTTGGAGACGCAGGTGAGCGTGATGTCCCGCTCGACCAGTTCGCGGCGCAGCAGGTCGTCGAAGGTGAGGGTGGCGGGCCTGGTGACTCCCTTGCCGTGGACGCGCAGGCGCCAGGCGGTGGCGTCCACCTTGGGCACCACCAGGGCGGTGTCCACGCGGTAGAAGTCCTCGTTCGGGGTGAGGAAGGGGCTGACGCCGCCGAGTCGTAGCCGGGCGCCCTTGGGGACCGGGCGGGCCGGGGAGGCGGGGGGCGGGAGGACGACGTTCGCGCGGGAGGCCGCCGCGTCCCGGCCGCGGTCGCCGTTCAGGGCGCGGCCTCCGAGCCCGGCACCGGCCGACGCGGCGGCCACGGCGGTCGCCGCGGTCAGGAACCGGCGCCGGTCCCAGGAGGTCGGGGGTGCGGGGGTGGGGCGTAGGCAGCCGAGAAGGGCGTAGAGGACCAGCGCGGCGGCTACCGCGCCCACCAGGGACGGGAGCGCGTCGGCGGGGCCGGTGGAGTCCGGGCGGCTGGTCGCGGCGACGGCTCCCACGGCGCCCAGGAGCAGGACCCCGGCGGGACCGGCGTAGCGGTAGCGGAGTCCGAGGAGGCCCAGCGCCACCGCGAGGAGTCCGAGGGCGGTGAGGATGCCGAGCTGGAGGACCAGTTTGTCGTTGGTGCCGAAGGTGCGGATCGCCCAGTCCTTCACCGCGGCGGGCGTGCGGTCGATCGCCGCGCCGCCGACCGCGACGACCGGACCGGCCTGCGGCCTCACCCACGCCGCCACCAGTTCGGCGACGGCCAGGGCGGTGCACCCGGCGAGCAGGCCGCTGAGGGCGGCCAGCGCCCGGCGAGCCCAGCGGCGGGGGGTGCGCGTAGTCCTGTCGTCGTCCGTCACGTGGGGAATCCGGCGCCGGACGGGGTGCGGATTGGTCCGGCACCCGATCGGATGAAAAGTGTGCCGTGGACCAATCCGCGCAGGTCCGGGCTACGGATATACCGTCACGCGTACCTCCGGCGGCCGGGCGGTGGCCCGGCGGCGGGCCGGGGCGGGGCCGGGGGGCTCAGCCCGGCCAGGTTCCCGTCAGGCGGCGGGTCGCGGCCGCGCCGCCGCGGTCGACGACCGCCTTGATGCCCGCGAAGAGCGCGCCCTGGAGGACCGCGGCGACGACGACCTCGCGCCAGGTGCGTTCCTCGTCGGTGGCGTCGGGGGCGTCCTCGTCGTGGCCGAGGACCTTCCAGGACTGCTTGAACAGGGCGCCCGCGAGCACGCCGCTGAGGGCGCCCAGGGCCAGGCCGACCGGCTTGTAGGCGAGCTTGGAGGCTTTCACCGGGTCACTTCCTTCCGGTCCAGCCGGTCTTCCCGACCTGCCCGACCTGCCCGACCTTCCCGTTCTTGGCGGTCCTCACGGCCCGCGCGGCCTCCTCGGCCCAAGCGGTCTTTCCGACCTTCCCGACCTGCCCGACCTGCCCGGTCTTCACAGTCTTCGCGGTCCTGACGGCCCGCGCGGCCTCCTCGGTCCATCCGGTCTTCCCGAACTTCCCGGTCTTCCCGAACTTCCCGGACTTCTCCGGTCGCCAGGTCAGCCAGACGACCGCGGCGATGACGCCCAGGGCCGTGACGGCCGTTCCGGTGAGCGCGGCGCGGTGGTCGCCCGCCTGCTGCTTGACCTCCTCCGCCTTCTTCCGGGCGCGGGCCTTGACGTCGGTCTTGTGGGCCAGGGCCTCCACGGTGTGGCCCAGTTCCTCGCGGGTGTGCTCGATCTGGGCCCGCAGTTCCTCGGTGCTGGTCTGTCCGCTCATCGGTGCGCGCTCCCCTTGATCTCGGCCACGTCCGCCTTGACGTTGGCGATGGTCTGTTCCGGCGCGGCGGGCGAGGCCTTCTTGAACTGCGCCTTCCCGGTCACGGCCAGCACCGCGGCGATCAGGCCGAGCGCCCCGGTCACGATCAGCGCGGCGGCCCACACCGGCAGCGGTACGGCCAGTCCGGCGATCGCGGCGGCGACCCCCGCCTGGAGCATCAGGAAGCTGACGAGCCCGGCGCCGCCGAAGAGTCCGCCGCCCTTGCCGTAGCGCCTGCCCTTCTGGGCCATCTCCGCGCGGGCCAGCTGCATCTCGCTGCGCACCAGCTCGCTGAGCTGCCGGGACGCCTGCTGCACCAGCTCGCCGACGGGCTGTTCGTGGGAGCGGTGGTGGCCGTTCTGGGAGACTTCGGTGAAACGGGGTGCCTGCTGAGTCGACATGGGTTCTCCTGTGTGAGCCGGTGTGAGCGGGGCGGGGTCAGGGTTCGTTCAGGCGGCGGCGGTCCGTCTCGTCCCACTTGGCCGTGTCGCGTGGCTGGGTGTACGGCTCCGCGTCCGCTGGGTGGCCGCCCTCGACGGCCCGTTGACGCGCGGTCTCGGCGTCGAACTCCAGGCCCAGCAGGATCGCCAGGTTGGTGATCCACAGCCACACCAGGAAGACGATGACGCCCGCCATGGTGCCGTAGGTCTTGTTGTACGAGGCGAAGTTGGCGACGTAGATCGCGAACCCGGCGGAGGCGACCAGCCAGATGACCAGGGCGAGGAAGCTGCCCGGGGTGATCCAGCGCCAGCCCTTCACCTTGGCGTTGGGACTCGCCCAGTACAGGAGCGCGATCATCAGGGTGACCAGGACGACGAGGACCGGCCACTTGGCGATCGACCACACGGTCAGCGCCGTGTCCCCGATACCGAGGGCGTCCCCGACCCGGTCGGCCATGCTGCCGGTGAGGACCACGATCAGCGCGGTGACGACGGCCAGGACCAGCAGGGAGAGGGTCAGCAGGAAGCGGACCGGCAGGACCTTCCAGACCGGGCGGCCCTCGGGCATGTCGTAGACGGCGTTGGAGGTGCGGATGAACGCCGCGACGTAGCCGGACGCCGACCACACCGCCAGCACCAGACCGACGATCGCCATGATCGAGCCGACGCCGGAGTTGTTCTGGAGCTGCTGGACCGCGTTGGTGAGGATGTCGCGGACCGCGCCGGGCGCGAACTGGTCGATGTTCTCCAGCACCTTGTCCGTGGTCGACTTCCCGGCCAGGCCGAGCAGCGACACCAGGACCAGCAGCGCCGGGAACAGCGCGAGCACCGCGTAGTACGTCAGTGCCGCCGCGCGGTCCGTCAGCTCGTCGTCCTTGAACTCCCGCAGGGTGCCCTTCAGCACCGCGCGCCAGGAGCCCTTCGACAGTTTCGTGGGTGCGCTCGGGGCGTCACGCTCCACCTCGGGTCCCGGCCCGGGGGCCGGTTCCGCGGCGTTATGCTTTCGTCCTGGCAGGTGGAGTTTGGCCATGGCGGCCGGGTATCCCGGTTTCAGGTGTTTTATGTAAGCGTGGTGAAGCGGTACGGGGTGGGGTGCGTGTGCGTCGTCCGGCACTCCTCGACGGGCCAAGACTGCCGGGAGTCGGCAATGCGGCAGTCATGAGACCTGGGTCAGGATGGGGGCGCGAGAACGCGAGGGGCGTTTCTCATGCCGGACACCGGCAGCGTCCCCCTTTTCACCGACTTCAAGGACTTCCTCATGGATGCCATGACCCTGGGCATCGGCGTGCTCGTCGTCGCCCTCGTCGCCGCCGTGCTGCTGCTGGTGCTCGTCTCCCGGCTGTTCCGCAAGGTCGAACAGGGCAAGGCGCTGATCGTCTCCAAGATGCGCAAGGTCGACGTGACCTTCACCGGGCAGGTCGTGCTGCCGGTGCTGCACAAGGCCGAGGTCATGGACATCTCGGTGAAGACCATCGAGATCACCCGGGCCGGGCGGGAGGGGCTGATCTGCCGCGACAACATCCGCGCCGACATCCGGATCTCGTTCTTCGTGCGGGTCAACAAGACCGTCGAGGACGTCGTCAAGGTCGCGCAGGCCGTCGGCACCGCCCGGGCCAGCGACCGGGAGACGTTGCAGGAGCTGTTCCACGCCAAGTTCTCCGAGGCGCTGAAGACCGTCGGCAAGCAGCTCGACTTCACCGACCTCTACACCAAGCGCGAGGAGCTGCGGTACCGGATCATCGAGGTCATCGGCGTCGACCTCAACGGCTACCACCTGGAGGACGCGGCGATCGACTACCTGGAGCAGACGCCGCTCACCCAGCTCGACCCCGCCAACGTCCTCGACGCCCAGGGCATCCGCAAGATCACCGAGCTGACCGCCGTGGAGCACGTGCGCACCAACGAGTTCCAGCGCCACGAGGAGAAGGAGATCACCCGGCAGAACGTCGACGCCCGCGAGGCCATCCTGGAGCTGGAGCGGCGGCAGGCGGACGCGGAGACCAAGCAGCGCCGGGAGATCGAGACCGTACGCGCCCGTGAGGAGGCCGAGACCGCGCGGGTCGTGGAGGAGGAGCGGCTGCGCGCGCAGAGCGCCTTCCTGCGCACCGAGGAGCAGCTCGGCGTGCAGCGCGAGAACCAGGCCCGTGAGGTCGCCGTCGCCGCGAAGAACCGCGAGCGGGTCATCGCCATCGAGAACGAGCGCATCGAGAAGGACCGCGTCCTGGAGGTCATCGCCCGCGACCGGGAGACCGAGCTGACCCGGATCGCCGCGTCCAAGGAGGTCGAGGCGGAGAAGCGGGACATCGCCGAGGTCATCCGGGAGCGCGTCGCCGTGGACCGCACCGTCGCCGAGCAGGAGGAGTCCATCAAGCGGCTGCGGGCCGTGGAGGAGGCCGAGCGGGAGCGGCAGGCCGTCATCATCGCCGCCGAGGCGGAGGCGCAGCAGAAGCTGGTCAAGGACATCAAGGCCGCCGAGGCCGCCGAGCAGGCCGCCACCCACCGCGCCGCCGAGGAGCTGACGCTCGCCGAGGCCCGGCTGAAGTCCGCCGACCTCGACGCCCGCGCCAGGCTGCGGCTCGCCGAGGGCGTCCAGGCCGAGTCCGCCGCCGAGGGGCTGGCCGCGGTGCAGGTACGGGACAAGGAGGCCGAGGTCCTCGAGAAGGTGGGCCGCGCCGAGGCCGAGGCCACCGAGGCACGGCTGCGGGCGGAGGCCGAGGGCGCCCGGCTCAAGGCGCTCGCCGACGCCGAGGCCATCAGCGGCAGGCTGAAGGCGGAGGCCGCCGGGCTCACCGAGAAGGCCGCCGCGATGGCCGCCCTGGACGAGGCGTCCCGCGGGCACGAGGAGTACCGGCTGCGCCTGGAGGCGGAGAAGGACATCCGGCTCGCCGGGCTCGACGTGCAGCGGCAGGTCGCCGAGGCGCAGGCGACGGTCCTCGCGACCGGTCTGGAGGGCGCGGACATCAACATCGTCGGCGGCGAGTCCGTCTTCTTCGACCGGCTGATGTCGTCCATCGCGCTCGGGAAGAGCGTGGACGGGTTCGTCCGGAACTCCGACACCGCGCGGGCGCTGGCCGGGCCCTGGCTGGACGGCACCGCCAGCTTCACCGACGACCTCGGGCGGATCCTCGGGTCCGTCTCCACCTCCGACGTGCGGGACATGACCGTGTCGGCGCTGCTGCTGAAGCTGATGAACGGCGCCGGCGAGCACTCCGGCCAGGTCCGGGAGCTGCTCGACAAGGCCGGTCAGCTCGGCCTCGCCGACCTGCCGCTGACCGGCCTGAACGGCGCGCTGAGCGGAGCCCTGAACGGCGTACACCGGGACTGACGGACCGCGTACGCCGCACCGACCGGCCGGGGTCGACGCACGGGGGTCGACGACCCCGGCCACCAGCAGGGACGGCAGGCAAGCAAGTTCGGAAGGCGTACGTTGCCGGAAGGACGCAGTGCGCCGTCCTGGAACCACCTGCGAGCATCTGTTCGTCAACAGGGGTGACGGGCGCCACGGGGGAGCGGGAAAGGCGGTGGGGCGGATGACCTGGTTTCTGGGTCTCGGCATCGTGGGGGTCGTCCTCCTCGTCCTGTCCCTGGTCTTCGACGGCATCCTCGAAGGACTCCTCGACGGCTTCGGACTCGACGGCTTCCTCGACGGACTGCTGTCCCTGCCCGTCATCGCCGGATTCGTCGCCATGCTCGGCTTCACCGGCGCGATCGTCATGGGCGGCACCGGCCTGGGCGCCCTCGCGGCCACCGCCGTCGGCATCCCCGCCGGGCTCCTCACCGGCTGGCTCGCCTACCGGCTCAGCCGCGCGCTGATGAACGACCGCTCCGGTACGGCGCCCAGCGGCGGCGACCTGATCGGGGTCGCCGGGTCCGTCGTGACCGCCATCCCGGCCGACGGCTACGGCGAGGTGCTGGTGCGCCTCGCGGGCCAGACCGTGAAGCTCGCCGCGAAGAGCCCGGTGCCGCTGGCCCGCGGCACCGAGGTGTGGGTCGCCGAGACGCTCTCCCATACCGCGGTCGCGGTGCGCCAGGTCGAACGCTGACCCCGGTCGACCCTCCCGTTTCCACTCCACGCTTCACCCTTGTCAATCGCCGTCCCCCGGGGAGGGCTGAGGGGAACCACCATGAGTTCAGTCACCATCGCCGTCATCGGAGTCGTCGTACTCCTCGTCCTGCTCGCCCTCGTCGTCGTCACCCGCTACAAGGTGGCCGGGCCGAGCGAGGCGTTCATCGTCACCGGGCGGCGCGGCAAGAAGTCCACCGACCCCGAGACCGGCCGGATCTTCACCGACAACAGCGGGCAGAAGGTCGTCGTCGGCGGCGGCGTCTTCGTCGTCCCGTTCGTGCAGCAGAAGTTCACCCTCGACCTGTCCTCCCGGCACATCCCCGTGGCGGTGCGGGGCGCGGTCACGCTGCGCGGCATCAAGGCCCATCTCGAAGGCGTCGCCATCGTGAAGGTCGGCGGCACCGAGGACGCCATCCGGGCCGCCGCCCAGCGGTTCCTCGTCCAGCAGGACGGCATCGTCGGCTTCACCCAGGAAGTGCTCTCCGGCGCGCTGCGCGCGATCGTCGGCCGGATGTCCGTGGAGGACGTCATCCGCGACCGCGCCGCCTTCGCCGGGCAGGTCGCCGAGGAGGCCGAGGCCAGCCTGTCCGGGCAGGGCCTGGTCCTCGACGCCTTCCAGATCCAGGACATCACCACCGAGGGCTCCTACCTGGAGGACCTCGGCCGTCCCGAGGCCGCCCGCGCCAGGCAGGAGGCCGACATCGCCGAGGCCGTCGCCCGCCGGGCCGCCGAGCAGGCGCGGCTGAAGGCCGAGGAGGAGATCGCCGTCGCCCAGCGGACGTTCGCGCTGCGGCAGGCCGAGATCAAGGCCGAGACCGACGAGGCCGCCGCCCGAGCCGACGCCGCCGGACCGCTCGCCGAGGCCGCCCGCCGCCAGGAGGTCCTCGCCGAGCAGGAGAAGGTCGCCGAGCGGCAGGCCGCCCTCACCGACCGTGAGCTGGACACCAAGGTCCGCAAGCCCGCCGACGCCGCCCGCTACCAGGCCGAGCAGGAGGCCGAGGCCCGCAGGATCGGCCTGGTCAAGGAGGCCGAGGCAGCCGCCGACCGGGCCCGCCTGACCGGTGAGGGCGAGAAGGCGCAGCGCGCCGCGCTCGCCGAGGCCGTCCGCATCGAGGGTGAGGCCGAGGCCGCGGCGATCGGCGCCAAGGGGTCCGCCGAGGCGGAGGCCATGCGCAAGAAGGCCGACGCGTTCGCGCAGTACGGCGACGCGGCGGTGCTCCAGATGCTCGTCGAGGTGCTGCCGCAGGTCGTCGCCAAGGCGTCCGAGCCGCTGAGCGCCGTCGAGAAGATGACCGTCATCTCCACCGACGGTGCCAGCCAGCTCTCCCGCACCGTCGCCGACAACGTCGCCCAGGGCGTGGAACTCCTCAACGCCACCACGGGCGTCGACCTCGCCCAGCTCCTGAAGGGCATCACCCAGCGCACCGGTGACGACGCGCCCGCGCCCGCCGCCGAGGCCAACGCCAACGGGAAGATCGAGATCACCGGCTGACCGGCCACCCGCCAGCGGCCCCGGGGACGGCGACCGTCCCCGGGGCCGTTCTCAGCTCAGCCACCGCTTCAGGGCCGTACGCAGGGCCTCCCGCAGCTCCGCCGGGAGCGGCGGGCCGTCCGGGTGCTCCGTGCTGGCGGTGACCGAGGCGGCGACGGCGCGCAGCTTGGTGTTGGAGAGCTGCGACGCCTCGCGCAGGACCTCCCACGCCTGGTCGGAGCTGCAGCCGTGGGTGGCCATCAGGATGCCGCGGGCCTGGTCGATCACCGGCCGGGACGCGATGGCGAACCGCAGCTGCTCGATCTCCTCGCGCAGGCTGTGCAACTGCTCGGCGCGCTCCAGCGCCACCGCCGACGGCACGGGCGCCGGTGCGCAGGGCCTCGGGGTCTGCGGCGTGGCGGGGCGGGGCGGGGAGCGCAGCGGGTCGGTGGTGTCCAGGCCCGCGAGCTCCAGTATCCGCCGCGGCTGGCCGTTCCAGTGCCGGGCCGTGACCGGGACCAGCAACCGCTCCCCGTGGTCCCGCAGCGCCTTGAGGAAGTCCAGGCCCCCGGTGTCCATGAAGACCACCCCGGACATGTCCGCGTCGATCCGGGACAGGCCGGTCGGGAGGCCGTCCAGCGCCGTGGTCAGGGCGTCGGTACAGCCGTGCACGAGCTCGCCGCGCGTGGTGAGCACGGCTCGGCCCCCGTCCGTGTGGCAGGCGACGACGAGGGTGCTCCGCCGCCCGAGTGATGCCGTAGGCATGGGTGCCGTTGAGGTCATGTCACCGCCTTCTTCCGCGCCGTCCAAGTCGTCCTGCTGCCGCGTGCCGTGTGCCTGCCGCCTCTCTGCGGGGGTGGGCAACGGGGGGAGGACGCCCGTTGGCGTGCGCCTGCCCGCTGCCCGTCGCGGTACACCCGGACACCGCGCGTCCGGCGGCGACGACGACTGATTGACGGTGGCCCGGACGGGTACGAGCATCGTCTGAGCGCTCCCAGGAAAGGTGTGAACGGATGACCCGGCCCGGCCTCTCGGCGCGGGACCCGTCGGCGATCGAGGTGGCGATGTCATGACTGCGGTGACCGAACCCGAGGAGTCGTCCGCCCCGCCCGCCGCCTTCGGCCACCCGGCCCTCTTCTACGGCGGCCCGGGGGAGTACCTCGCGGCCACGGTGCCCTTCGTCCGGGACGGGCTGGCGGCCGGGGAGCCGGTGGCCGTGGCGGTGCCCGGCGCCCACCTCGCCCTGCTGCGGGACGCCCTGGAGGACGCCGCCGACGCCGTCCTGATGCTGGACATGTGCCAGGCCGGACGCAACCCCGGGCGGATCATTCCCGGAGTGCTACGCGCGTTCGCCGACGCCCAGCCGCCCGGCGACCGGGTGCGGATCATCGGCGAGCCGATCTGGACGGGCCGCACCCCCACGGAGTACCCGGCGTGCGCCCAGCACGAGGCGCTGATCAACGCCGCGTTCGCGGGCCGGGCGGCGACCGTCCTGTGCCCCTACGACGTCCGCGGCCTCGACGACCACGTCCTCACCGACGCCCGCGCCACCCACCCCACCGTCATCCGCGCCGGACGCGAGGAACCCAGCGCCGCCTACGACCCCGACGGCGTCGTCGCCCGCTACAACCAGCCGCTGCCGCCGGTGCCGGGCGCCCGGGACCTCGCCTTCGACTCGGCCTCGCTGTCCCGCACCCGGCACCTCGCCACCGCCGAGGCGGCCCGGCTCGGGCTGACCGGCACCCGCCTGGAGGACCTGGCGCTGGTCACCGCCGAGCTGACGACCAACAGCGTGGTGCACGGCAGCGGCTCGGGCCGGGTGCGGCTGTGGGCGGAGGACGGCCAGGTGGTCTGCGAGGTACACGACGGCGGACACCTCACCGACCCGCTGGCCGGACGCCGCCCCGCCCCCCGCGACCAGCGCGGCGGCCGGGGGCTCCTCCTGGTCAACCTGGTCGCCGACCTCGTACGCGTCCACACGGACGAGCGGGGGACGACGGTACGGTGCTGGTTCACCCGCGGCTGACGGGGCGCCGGTTCAGTCGGTGCTGAGCGGATCGAGCGCCAGCGGCTGGATCCGCCCCTCCAGCATGTAACCCAGCCCCTGTACGGCGCACACGTCCGGCCGTTCCGCGATGTGCACCGGCATTCCGGTGGCCTGCCGCAGCATCTGGTCGAAGCCGGGCAGCAGCGCGCTGCCGCCGACCATCATGATCCCGCGGTCGGCGAGGTCGGCCACCAGATCGGGCGGACAGTCCCGCAGCACCTTGCCGATACCGTCGAGGACGGCCGTCAGCGGCGTCTGGATGGCGTCCCGCACGGCCGCCGTCTCCACCCGCACACTGCGCGCCAGGCCGGTGGCGACGTCGCGGCCGTGGATCTCCGTGGACGCCGGGCCCTGCGGGGTGAGGCCGTTGCCGGACAGGGCGAGGGTGAGCGGCCGTACCGACTGGCTCGGCAGGATCAGCTCGTGTTCGAGCCGCAGGTGCTGCACGATCGCGTGGTCCACGGCCTCCCCGCCCACCGGGATCCGCTCGGCCGTCACGATCGCGCCCAGCGACAACACCGCGACCTGCGTCGTCGCCGCCCCGCACACCAGCACCATCGTCGCCTCCGGCTGCTCCACCGGCAGCCCGCAGCCCACCGCGGCGGCGATCAGCGTGTCCACCAGCTCCACCCGCCGCGCCCCGAGCCCCACCAGTGTCTCGATCGCCGCGCGCTGCGCCAGCGGGTCCGCGTCGTGCGGGGTGCAGCAGGCCGCCCGCAGCCGGGGCTTGCGGCGCAGCGCGCGGCGCACCTTGTCACCGAGCAGGTGCCGCAGCATCCGCTGGGCCATCTCGATGTCGACGACCGTGCCGCCCGACACCGGCCGGACGACCCGGATGTAGCTGGGGGTGCGGCCCGTCATCCGCTCCGCGAACTCACCCACCGCGATCAGCGCGCCGGTCCGGGTGTTCACGGCGGCGACGGACGGCTGGTCGACGACCAGTCCGGAGCCCTTCACATAGACACGGGTGCGGGCGGCGCCCAGGTCGACGGCGAAGTGGCAGCGGCGCAGCTGCTCCAGACTGGCGGTCATCGCAGTTCCTCCCGAGGGCGCAGACCGTGGGCTGCTTGGTGGCGGTCCCTCTTCGCATGGTGGGCAGGCGGTACCGAGGGCGCCTGTTGGAGGGGGCCGGGCGGGGTGCCGCTGACCGGGTGGTGTGGGGCGGGCGCGGTCACCGCCGCCGCCGGACGACGTCCGCCAGGTCCGCCAGGCTCGGCACCGCGAGCACCGCACCGGCGGCCACCAGCGCGGCCCGGGCCCGCTCATCGGCCGCGTGTCCGACGAACGGCACCCCGAGGTCCCGGGCGGCGGCCAGTTCCACATGGGTCGAGCCGATCAGGACCGCGTGCCGCGGGGGCGTCCGGGTGGGGAGCAGGGCACGCCGGAGGACGTCGGGGTCCGGCAGCAGGCGGTACGGGCGGCCACGGCCCAGGATCCCGGTGTGCTCGTCGAGCGAACGGCTCCTCAGGTAGGCCGCGATCACCCGCGGGTCCGCGTCCGACACGACGGAGACCGGGAGGCCCGACCGCTTCAGGGCGTGGATGAGCCGGTAGGCGCCGTCGACGGGGCGCGCGGTGTCCAGGGCCTGGGTTTCGAGGGCGGCGAGACGTTCGGCCAGGGGGTGGGCGAGGCGGGGGTGGCGGACGACGGCACGCAGGACGTCCACGGGGTGCGTCCCGTCCTCCCGGAGCGGCATTCCGGCCAGCAGCGGCACCCCGACCACCACCTCGCCCGGCTGCTGGAGGTCGGTGACCAGCGAGGTCAGCTCCCGGACCGCCGCCCGGGAGGCCCGGGTGGTGGGGTAGAGGTCCACCAGGGTGCCGTCGAAGCCCAGCAGGAAGCACTCGGCGGTGGTGAGCGTCTCGACGAGGTCGGACCGCACGGTGCTCCGGCGTGGCACCGCGGACGGTGAGATCAGCCACCGGACCGCGTAGCCGGGCAGCTTCCAGCGCAGCAGGCGGCGTTCGAGCTTCTCCACGTCCAGCGGGCTCGGCAGTCGGCCGCTCTCCTCGTCCAGCCGCTCGGCGAGCCGCGCCGGGAGGTCCCCGACGGAGTGGCGCACGGCCTCGACCGGGTCGACGACCCGTACCGCCGCCCAGGTGCGGGGGCTGCGGCTGACGAAGACGCTGCGCTCGACGAGGCTGACGTCGTAGTAGTGCCAGCCGGGCGCTGTCGCGCCGCCGGGGCCGTCCAGGGTCGCCGTGCCGTCGGGGCGGACGTAGACGACGACCCGGTGCGGGCCGGGGGAGGGCGGCTCCCCGGCCAACTCCCTGGCCACCTCCTCGGCGGGCAGGGGCCGGGGGCCGCGCACCGGGTGCTCCGGGCCGCCGTCCGAGGCGGCCACCGGCACGTACAGCAGCGTGTACCAGAAGGTGGGCGGCGACGTGTCGATGCGCAGGCCGACGTGCTCCAGAGGGGAGAGCTCGGTGTGCAGTTCATGGGTGACGCCGACCACGGCGTCCGCCCCGTGGGTGTCGAGGACTCGGCGCAGCACGTCCCGGTCCCTCTCGGGGCGCGCGCGGGCGGGCCGGAACGTCACCACCAGCCGGGGCACGCCGGGCACCAGCTCCGCGACCGCGTCCGCCAACCGCCGCACGGTGGCGGTCAGGAGCCGCTTGGCGGCGGACTCCGTCCGCACCAGGACCTCGTACCCGTCCGGCCTGGACGACAGCTCGCAGTCCAGCGCCGTGAGGCCGCTGACGTCGATCAGCCGGTTGACCGCGCGGCCGAGGGCCAGCCGGGTGTCCTCGTGCTCGGGGTCGGCGAGTTCGACGAGCACCGCGGTGTGCGCCGGGGCGGTCCTCTCGCCAGGCTCGACGGCCGCGCGCAGTTCCTGGTACAGCCGCCGGGTGTCCGTGCCCGGTGTGCCGCCGGACGCCAGGAAGTCCTCGTAGCTCTCGACGGCGGCGACGGCGTGTTCCCGCCGGAACAGCGCGCGCATGTGGAGGCGTCGGACGTCCTCGTCGGTGGGGGCTTCGCGGACGAGTGAGGCGAGGTCGTCCAGGGCTTCCTCGACCCGCCCCAGCTCCAGACGCAGCTCCGCGCGCAGGGCGCGCAGGGTGCGGTGCAGGCGGTGCAGGCGGTCCCGGTCCGCTGCCGCCGCGGGACCCGGTACGCCGTCCAGGGGACCGTCCCACCACGGGCCGAGGGCGTACTCGACGAGATCAAGCCCATGTTCCCGCCGCGCGTCGGTCGCGGCCCTGAGGTACTCCTCGCAGCGCAGCACGTCGACGTCGGCCCGGTCCGGGGGCACGGTGTAGCCGTCGCCTTCGCGCACCAGGACGTCGTCGCCCACGGCGCGGCGGATCCGGGAGGCGTACGCCGCCAGCGTCCCGTGGGTGTCCTTCGGCGGCTGGTCCCCCCACAGGCCCGCGGCGAGTTCGCCGTCCGGGACCCGCCGCCCCGGCTGCCGCAGCAGCATCCACAGCATGGCCTGCGCCCGGCCGGAGACGGGGGCGAGGGGCTCCCCGTCGCGATAGATCCGCAGCGGACCGAGGAAGAAGAACTGGACCGGAGCCCGGTCGGGCGGGCTCAGCCTGGTCAGCCGTTCCAGACCGTCCCGCTGGAGTGGCTCGCTCCCGGAGAGCAGACCGTTGACGGCCGTCTGGAACTCGGAGCGCACGTGCTCGCGCAAGGAGGTGCCGCGCCCCGTCTCCCGGAGGAGACGGCCGAGCGCCGCAAGGTCGGCCCGGCGGCTCGCCGCGGTGTGCGGGCGCAGCGAGAACCGGCTCAGGACCGGGCCGCGCTCACTGAGCATGACGTACGACGACGAGAGGGCGCCGTGCGACACCTTCCCGGCGTGTACGGACCCGAGCGCCAAGGCCAGTTGGGGAACCAGGTCCAGGAGGACGTCGGCGGGGAGCCTGCCGTCGTGCGCGGCGAGGAAGCTCCGCAGACTGTTCGCCGCCACGTACTCGGTGACCAGATAGGCGGCCCCGGTCTCCTCGTCCACGCCGTAGTCCTCGACGGTGACCACGTGCCTGCCCCGGAGGTCGTCCAGCGCCCGGGCCGCCGCCAGGAAGTCGGCGGCCTCCCGGGCCCCCCGGGTGGTGAACCGCTGCACCACGACGGGCCGGCCCTTCCCCCGCGGGTCCACGGCCCGCCACAGCGTGCCGCCGCTCCCGAGCCGCTCCACCAGCCGGTAGCGCCCCGCGACCACTTCCCCCTCGGCCGCCGGTCCCGACAGCTGCCGGACGCTGGCCTCGCGGACCATGGCCACCGGCTCGCTCTCCCGGTGGGCCTCGCCCGCTCCCCCCTGCCGGGGCGCGAGGGCCCGGAACTCCCCGGCGGTCACACCGGCCCGCGCGTCGATCAACGCGCCCACGCGGGCGAGGAGTTCGGTGGTGCGGCCCCGGGCGGTGCGCGGCAGGGTGCGCAGCAGCAGCTCGCGGACGCCCGGCCGGAAGGCGTACCGGCCCGGCCCGGTGCTGGTGAGCATCCCGCTGAGGATCACCTCCGCCAGGTGCTGCGGACGCGGGTGCGGTTCGACGGCCGCCTGGACCAGCCGCATCACCGGCAGATGCGGCTCGCCCACGGCCAGGTGCCCGGCCAGCCGGAACGCCTCGGCGGAGGCGGTCGAGCGGAACCGCAGGACCAGTTCCCCGGCGGGCAGCCGCGTCACGTCCCGGCGCGCCCGGCCGTCGTCCGGGCAGGTGGCCGTGGGGCGGCGCGGCAGCAGCGCCGCGGCGCCGGGGAGCCGGGCCGCGCCCGGGTCGGCGACCAGCGCGGACCAGTGCGCCAGCCAGGTCGCCGCCGGTTCCAGGACGGGCACCGCCAGCGCCCCCGGCTCGGGTTCGGAGGAGTACGGCGCGAAGGAGAGCGCCGCCGTGGGCGCGGCCGGTGCCGGGGCGGCGAACAGCCCCGCCGTGGTCGGCAGCGCGGTGTCCCGCCAGAGCCGCTCGGGCAGCGGCTGTACGACGGCCAGCGGCATGTGCTCCGCCCAGTACCGGAGGGTGCGGTACCAGCGGGCACCCGCCGCGCCCTCCCACCACTGCGGGCCCATGCAGTCGCTGACCAGCAGGGTGACGGTGCGGCCGTCGGCGGCCGGGTGGAGGCCGGGCCGCACCCCGCCGTCGGCGTCCGCGCGGTGCAGCTCCACGGTGCGGAACACCCCGGACTGGGCGAGGGCGGCGTGCAGTTCCCGGACGAGGGGCCGCCACACCGGCATCGTCGGCCCGGCGTCCTCCACCAGGTGGAGCGCGAGCCAGCGTTCGGCGGCGGGCCGGAGCACCGGCAGCCACCACTCGGGGCGGGCGCCGAGCCGGGCGATGCGGTGGGCGGTGGCCTCCTCGTCCAGTTCCCGCCGGACGGGGGAGGGGGTCCGGCGCTTGAGGGGGCGCAGGGCGCGTTGCAGGGCGAGCGGGCGGGCCAGCATCGGGGGCGCGGGCGCCAGGAGGCGGGTGTGCGGGGCGGTGTCGGCGGCGCCGGTCAGCGGGGCGGCCTCGGGGGGTGCGCGGTCGGGCAGCCGCAGGGGGACGCGGCGTTCCCCCGCGGGCGCGGGCGGGGGCGGTGCGGCGGGCGGCGGGCCCGGGGGCGCGGGCGTCGGCGCGGGCTCGCCCGGCACGCTGGACGGCGGCAGCGACGAGGGCGGCGGGGGGACCGTCGGCTCCGGCGGCAGCGGCGCCGTGTGCCGGGCCAGCCAGAGCACCTCCGCCAGCTCCACGGACGTGGGCGGCACCCCGCCCCGGGCCTCGGCGAGCACACCGGCGAGCCGGTCGAGACCGGCGCCGCCCGCGTCCCGCTCCCCCTCAGAACGCATCGCTGTCGGGCGTCGGGCTCAGGTACGGCATCAGCTGCTCGGCCAGTTCGTCACGGGAGCCGGTGTCGAGCCCCGCCGCGCCCGCCAGGTAGATGGCGTTGAGCAACTGGTCGGTGGCCAGCTCACCGTCGGCTCCCCGGGCGAGGAAGCGGTCGATGAGGGTCTGGGCGTAGGCGTCGGGTTCCCCCAGGTGCGCGCGGACGATCTCCACGAGGTGGGCGTCGCGGGGCTGGCGCAGCTGGAGCCGGACGCAGCGGCGCAGGAAGGCGGGCGGGAACTCGCGTTCGCCGTTGCTGGTGAGGACGGTGAACGGGAACGCCCGGCAGCGCAC
Organism: Streptomyces sp. NPDC006997; assembly: GCF_040635175.1. Lineage (NCBI taxonomy): Bacteria > Bacillati > Actinomycetota > Actinomycetes > Kitasatosporales > Streptomycetaceae > Streptomyces > Streptomyces sp. NPDC006997. The sequence goes on along the minus strand of NZ_JBEYHH010000009.1, from coordinate 15,529 downwards.
CCGCCCCCGCCGCACGGTCACCCGGTCGTCCGTGCCGTCGACCATCACCTCCGCCTCGGGGGTGTGCCGGGCGGCGCGGACCAGCTCCGGGATCTCGTACTGGCCCTCCTCCAGGATGTTCAGCAGGTCGTTGGGGAGGTCGAGGTCGCTCTTGTCGATCTCGTCGACGAGCAGCACCCGGGGGCGCTGGTACGGCAGCAGCGCCGTGCCCAGCGGGCCGAGGCGCAGATGGTCCTGGAGGTCGGTCCCGGGGGGCGGCGCGGCCGGGGTGGCGGCGGCGTGTCCGGCGGCGTAGAGGCGGGACAGGGGGTCGTACTGGTAGAGGCCGTCGTGGAGGGTGGTGCGGCTGGTGATGTTCCAGCGCAGCACCGGACCCAGCCGCAGTTCCCGCGCGACCGCGTAGGCGAGGGACGACTTCCCGCTTCCCGGCGGCCCCGTCACCAGCAGCGGGCGCCGCAGGTACAGGGCCGCGTTGACCAGCTGGACGCTGTCCGGGGTCGCCCGGTAGGTGCGGGCGCGGTGCCTGCGGTCGGGGGAGGTGGCCGCCCGGTCGTCGTCCTCGGCGGGGGTCGGCAGCCCGGGGCCGCCGTCGAAGTCGCGCCAGGGCGGCGGCGGGGGCAGCTCGGCGATGCCGTCGTGCGGTTCTCCCGTGCCGGTGTAGACGGGCCACAGGGACATGCGTTCTCCTCGGTGCTCGGGGTTCCCGGGGCGTCGGACGACGGCTGCTCAGCCGACGGGGGAGCGGGCGTGGCCGGGTGTCTCCGGGAAACACCGGGGGTCCTCCCACAGCAGGGTGACGTCCTTCGCCCAGTGCTGTTCGGGATCCGGTGACAGGTACACCGTCTTGCGCAACGTACGGATGTGAGCGGGCAGTTCGGACGGCGCGAGCCCCGCGAGGTACTCGGTGAGCGAGTCCAGGAACGTGGTCCCGGCGCACCGCTCACCGTCGTCGTGGCCCGCGTCGCAGCCGGTGCGCGGCCACAGCATGACGGGGACCGAGCCGTTGAGCCCGGCGGCGAACAGCCGCTTCATCCGGGCGGTCCGCGGCGGTGCGGTGAAACCGACCATCTCGCCGTCCTCCCACAGTCTGACGGTGAGCTTGCCCTGGTCCTCGTCGCTGCCGCACTCGACGCGGTACAGCTCGGCACGCTCCCGCGCGTCGAGCCGCTCCCACTTCTGCGCGAGCCCGTGCCGCAGCCCGCCCCGGTGCCGCCGCTCCCGGTCCACCACGACCAGCGGGTACAGACACCCCAGCGGGCTGGGATCGTCCCTGCCGCGCCGCCAGTGCGCCACCGGCTCGTTCAGCCACTCCCGGGGCAGCAGGAACGCGATGAGCACCTGGGCGCCGGGCCGCAGTTCGTGGAACGCCTCGTCGACCCGCTCCAGGACGTACGGCCGCACCTTGCCCCGGGGCAGACTGCGCGCCCCGACCACCCAGCGGCGGCCGTCGCGGTACGCGGACACCTCGACCAGCACCTGGTGCCGCCCCGCCCCGCTGCGCTCCAGCTCCACCACGATCGGCGACCACGGGGCGGAGCCGGGCGCCGCCCCGGCCGGGCGCCGCTCCCCGGCGGGGTGTTCCCCGGCCCCGGCGTACCGCCTGCGCCAGCGTTGCAGGGCGTGCCGGATGGCGGGGTCGTCCACGAAGTCGGCGAGGTGCCCGGCGAACCGTGCCACCGCGCGCGGGTCCTCGACCTCCCAGCACAGGTACCAGACGGCCGCCCACAGCGACGGGAACCCACCGGGCGGCACCGGCGGCCCGGTCACCGGATCCACCGAGTCCCGGAACAGCTGCTCGGGCCCGCAGGCGGCCCCGGCCCGCTCCGCCGCCTCGACGAGCCGCCGCAGGGCCTGCTTCTCGCCCCGTCCGAGCCCGCCGGTCGGTATCAGCTCGCCCAGCTCGGACCAGTAGCGGGCCATGACCGGCGCGGGCAGCATCCGGCCGTTGCGGACGCCCGGGTCCCCGGCCGCCGCCGACACCATCCCGACGACGCGGCCGGAGTCGGCGAGGACGGCCGCCGCCCCGCTGAACCCGGGGGCGAGCGGCTGGCCGTGCGCGTTCCACGCCTCCAACTGGACCCACTCGCCCGCGATGCGCTGCTCGGCGGTGGCGCGGTACTCGGCGAGGGTGCCCTCGTCGTAGTGGTCGGGGAAGCCGTACACGAGGAGCCTGCGCGGCGGGTCGCCGTAGGCGTCACCGGGCGCCGCGAACTCGGCCGGGGTGAGGGACACCGCGCGCTCCAGCTCCAGGACCGCGAGGTCGCCCGGGTCGGTGTCCCGCCCGCCCCAGCCGCCGTCCGCGACGACGGTGGCGGTCAGCTCGCCGAGCCCGTCGGCGTGCGGGAAGGCGACGGTGACGGCGGCCGTGTCCCGGTCGCGGACCACGTGGGCGCAGGTCAGGACCGCGCGCGGGGAGATGAGGAACCCCGCTCCGACCTCGTGCCCGCAGTGGATACGGGCGTGCCAGGATGCGCTGCTCATGAGACGGGGGCGGTCTCCTCCGGCGTACGGGCGGCGGTCTCCTCCGGCGTACGGGGGGACGGTGACCAGCTCAGCCGCACCAGCAGGTGCCCCTCCGCCGACCCCTTGGCGATGACCGCGCCGGTCTCCGCGCTCAGCCTCACCCCGAACTCCAGCTCCACCGAGTCGGGCCGCAGCGAGCCGTCCCGGAAGACCCGCAGCGCGGACTCGGCCGCCGCCCGCACCCCGTCCAAGGCGGCCTCGAACGTGCGCGCCGCCTGTGCGGGCCGCCCGCCCCGGGACACCAGCCGCGCCCCGGACCCGTCCACGGCGCCCTCCACGACGACCAGCGCGCCGTCCTCGGTCCTGAACTCCAGCATTCCGTCCATGGCGGCGACCGCTCCCCGTGGTGTGTGACCTAGCCGGATCCCATTGTTACGGACGGCACTTGACGGCGTACCGGATTCACCGGACGGCACCGCCACCGTCCCACTCCCGGCCCCCGCCCTGGCGGAAACCCGCCAGGGCGCCTATCCGCCACCGCCCCCCAAGTCCCGTGCGCCACACGCCGCCTGACACTCGTCGCAGCACTCGTTCGACGAGGACTCGACGAAGAGAGGCGTGGATGAACACAGGACCAGTCAGACGTGGGGCGATCCTCCTGTCGACGGGGCTCGTGGTCGCGCTGGCGCCGGTGGCCCCGGCGTCCGGGGCCGCCGAGACGACCCCCCGTACGGCAGCGGCGGCGGACTCCCGCACCGTCACCCTCGTCACCGGCGACCAGGTGACCGTCACCGAGGTCGGCGCCGGGAAGCGGACGGTCACCGTGGCGCGTCCGCCGGGGGCCACCGGCGCCGTGCGCACCCAGGTGGCGGACGGCGCCCTCACCGTCGTACCGGACGAGGCGCTGCCGTATCTGCGGGCGGGCACCCTCGACGCGCGGCTGTTCGACGTCAGCGGGCTGATCCGGCAGGGGTTCGCCGACGCCCGGACCGCCGAGCTGCCGCTGATCGTGACCTACGGCAAGGGCGCGCGGGCCGCCGCCGAACCGCCGGGGGCGCGCCGTGAACGGGCGCTGCCCAGTGTGCGCGGGGCGGCCGTGGCGGCGGCGAAGGGGCGGGACTTCTGGCGCGGGTTCACGCGGGGGGCGGCCGGGGTCGAGGGCGTGTGGCTCGACGGCCGGGTGCGTGCCGCGATGGCGGAGAGCAACGCGCAGATCGGTACGGCGGCGGCCTGGGAGGCCGGACTGACCGGGAAGGGCGTCACCGTCGCCGTCCTGGACTCCGGCGTCGACGCGGGCCACCCCGACCTCGCCGGACGGATCGACCGCGCCGAGAGCTTCGTCGAGGGCGAGGAGGTCGCCGACCGCAACGGCCACGGCACGCACGTCGCCTCCACGGTCGGCGGCAGCGGGGCGGCGTCCGGCGGCGCGGAGAGGGGCGTCGCGCCGGGGGCCACGCTCGCCGTCGGCAAGGTGCTCAGCGACCAGGGCTCGGGCAGCGAGTCGCAGATCATCGCCGGGATGGAGTGGGCGGCGCGGGACGTCGGCGCGGACATCGTGTCGATGAGCCTCGGCTCCACCGAGCCCAGCGACGGCACCGACCCGATGGCGCGGGCGGTCGACACCCTCTCCGCTGAGACCGGCGCGCTGTTCGTCGTCGCGGCGGGCAACACGGGCGCCCCGTCGTCCATCGGCTCCCCGGGCGCCGCCGACGCCGCGCTCACCGTCGGCGCGGTCGACGCCGCCGACCAGGCCGCCTACTTCACCAGCGGCGGACCGCGGTACGGCGACAACGCCCTCAAGCCCGACCTCGCGGCCCCCGGCGTCGACATCCTCGCCGCCCGCTCCCGCCTCACCGGCGGCGAGGGCGACTACACCTCCCTGAGCGGCACGTCCATGGCGACCCCGCACGTCGCGGGCGTCGCCGCCCTCCTCGCCGAACGGCACCCCGACTGGACCGGCGCCCAGCTCAAGGACGCGCTGATGTCCACGTCGAAGCGACTCGACGCGTCGGTGTACGAGCTGGGCGCGGGCAGGGTCAGCGTGCCGGACGCGGTGACCGCCCCGGTCACCGCCACCGGCAGCGCCGACCTCGGCTATGTCCGCTGGCCGTACGCCTCCAACGAGCCGGTGTCCCGCACCCTCACCTACACCAACACCACCGCCGAACCGGTCGAGCTGCGCCTGTCGACGGAGGGCGCGGCCCCCGGCGTCGTCACCCTGGCCGACACCGCCCTCACCGTCCCCGCGCACTCCACCGCCACCACCACGGTCACCGGCGACGGCACCAACGCCCCGGTCGGTCGGACCAGCGGCCGGATCACCGCCACGGCCCCCGACGGCACACCGCTCGCGCACACCGCGTTCGGGCTGGTCAAGGAGGACGAGCGGTACACGCTCACCGTCCACGTCAAGGACCGCGACGGCGCCGCGACCCCCGCCGACCTGGTCGTCCAGCGGCTCACCGAGGGCGCCGACCCGTTCCCCGCGTACGTCGACGACTCCGGCACCCTCAGGCTCCGGCTCGCCCCGGCGACGTACAGCCTCACCTCCTTCCTCGACGTACGCGGCAGCCACGGCGCCGACTCGCTCGGCCTCGGCTTCCTCGCCGCGCCCGAGGTCACCGTCGACCGGGACCTGGAGATCACCCTCGACGGCCGCACCCTCCGCGAGGTCAGCGCCGACGTCGGCCGCCGCACCGAGACCCGGCAACTGCTCATGGAGTACGACCGCGCCGCGCACGGCTCCGACCTGTTCGGCGCGGTCCAGGTCCCGTTGACGTACGACAGCGTCTTCGCGGCGCCCACCGGACGCGTCGAGCAGGGCGACTTCGAGTACCGCACGGTGTGGCGCCTCGGCAAGCCGCTCCTCCGGGTGGCGGGCGTCGGCGAGGCGGTCGTCCAGCCCGGCGGCACGCTGGTCGAGGGCCGGACGCGGCTGCCGCTGGTCGACGTCGGGGACGGCCCGCTGGACGGCGTGGCGGGCAAGGCGGTGCTGGCCCGGCTGCCGCAGGGCACGCCCCCGCCCGCACTCGCCCAGGCCGCCCAGGACGCGGGCGCCCGCGCCCTGTTCGTCACCGACGACCGCCCCGGACGGCTCATGGCCTGGTGGGGCACCGACGACAACGCCGACCGCCCGCTCCAGATCGCCACGGTCAACGCGGCGGACGCCGCCCGGCTGCGGGCCACCCGCACCGTGGACATGACCGGCACCCCCGACACCCCGTACGTCTACGACCTCTCCCACGGGCACCCCGGCGGCATCCCCGACCGGGACCTGACCTACGCGCCCGACCCGCGCCGCGACCTGGCCGCGCTGGACGTCCGCTTCCACGCGGTGCGGCCCGGGACGACCGAGGGCGGCGAGTTCCGCTACTCGATCACGGACACCTTCCCCCTCGGCATCGGCTTCGCCGAGCGGATCGACTACCCCGCCGAGCGCACCGACTACGTCTCCACCGGCGCCGGACAGCGGTGGCACGAGTCGGTGAGCACGGCCGACGGCGCGCTGGAGCAGCGCGGCGGACTGGTCGACCACCGGGACGGCGGCGAGCTGAACTGGTTCCGCCCGGTGTGGCACCCCTGGCTCGGCACCGGCCTGGGCTGGGGCCAGCAGCGCACCGGCGACCAGCTCCAGTTCAACGTCCCCGGCTGGGGCGACTCCGGCCCCGACCACACCGGCTTCGGCGACGTGTGGAGCGACGACAGCGGCATGACCCAGTCCACGGAGGTGTACCTCGACGGCGAACTGGTCGACCGGCGGCGCGGCTCGACGGCGTACGTGGGGGACGCGCCCGCCGACGAGCACACCTACCGGGTGGTCACCGACACGGCCCTGGACGCCGCCCGCTGGGGGCGTGCGACGGAAGGCCACACGGAGTGGACCTTCCGGTCGTCGGCCGCCCCTGACGACCGGCAGACGTACCTCCCCCTGATCAACCTGGCCTTCGACCTCGACACCGACCTCGCGGGGACGGTACGCGGCGGCTCCCGGCTGCCGGTCGGGCTGCGGGCGGAGTACGTGCGTGACGCGACCGGCACGGGGACGGTCGGCGGCGGGACGCTGGAGGTGTCGTACGACGAGGGGCGGACCTGGCGTGAGGTGGAACTGTCGCGGGACGCCTCCGGGCCGTCCTGGCGCGGCGTGCTGCGGGTGCCGAGGGACGCCTCCGGGTACGTCACCCTGCGGGCGTCGGCGCGGGACGACCGGGGCGGCGCGGTGACGCAGGAGGTGACCCGGGCGGTGGGGATCCGCTGAATCCGGGTACCCGGAGTGGAGCGCCGCCTCCCTGGGACGGGGAGGCGGCGTCCGCGCCGTTCAGAGGGGGCGGACCAGCCCGAGCCGGACGAGGTCCCGCGGCGTGATCTTCAGCTGGTTGGCGGTCACTTCGGTGTCTTCCGGGCCCCTCTTGAGGATCGCGGCGGCCAGCTCGGGCGCGATGACGGAGAAGTAACTGTCGGGCGCGGCATAGGTGTGGCCGGGCGCGGCGAGCGCGAGGGCGCCGCCGGAGCCGCCCTCGCCGATCACCAGGGTGGTGACCGGCGTCCGGGCGGTCGCCACGGCCGCGAACACGTCCGCGATCGCCGGGCCCACCCCCTGCCGCTCCGCCTCCGCGTCGTTCGCCGCGCCCGGCGTGTCGACCAGGGTCAGCACCGGGACGCCCAGCCGGTCCGCGAGGCGGATCAGCCGGGCGGCGGTGCGGTAGCCGGCCGGGCGGGTGGCGGTGCCGGTCTGGGCGGCGTACGCGACGGTCCGCCCGTCGTGACGGCTCTCCCCGAACCCGCAGAGGATGCCGGTGGGGTCGGTGCCGCCGCAGCGGTCGCCGGAGACGGTGACCCGGTGCGTGAAGTAGGCGTCCAGGTAGCGGGACGCGCGGGGCCGGTCCGGGTGCCGGGCGCGGTGGACGGCGTCCCAGCCGGTGGCGGGCGGGTCGGTGAGACCGAGGGGGCGAGGTGGCGGGGCCGGTTCGGTGGTCGGCGACGAGGTGAGCAGCCGGAGCCACTGCCCGAGCGTGCCCCGCAGCGCCTCAGGCGTGACGACCGCGTCGGCAGCGCCCGCCGCGACCTGCGCCTCCGCCGTGTACGCCGCCGGGTCGGCGTCCGCCGGGCGGACCCGGGAGCCCGCGAAGCCGACCTGCGCGCCGGGCAGGGCGAGGACGACGTCGGCGCCCGTGCCGAGGGTGGCCCAGCCGCCACCGGTGGCCGGGTCCCGCAGGACGGCGATCTGCGGCACCCCGGCGGCCCGCGTCAGCGCGGACTCCCGGGCCACCCGCTGCAACTGCGTCAGCGCGACCATGCCCTCCTGCATCCGACTGCCCCCGGTGGCGACGAGCGCGACGACGGGCAGCCGCCGCTCACGGGCGTGCGCGTACGCCGACTCCAGCCGGTCGCCGGTGCGTTCGCCGAGGGAACCGCCGAGGAAGCCGAACTCGCAGACGACGAGGACGGCACGGGTGCCCTCGATCAGCGCGGTGCCGCAGACGACGGACTCGTCCTCGCCGGTGCGTTCGGCGGCGCGGGCGCGGGAGGCGTCGTAGCCGGGCCAGGCGAGGGGACCGTCGGGGGCGTGCGGCCGGTCGCCCCGGTCCGGGAACGGGCTGAACTCCTCACTGAGCAGCCGGATGACGGACCGCGCGGAGAGCCGACGGGACCGCTCAGCCATCGACATCGCCGCCGAGGGCCCGCTTCATGATCTTCCCCATGTCGTTGCGGGGCAGGGCGTCGAGGTAGCGCAGGACGCGGGGCCGCTTGTGCGGGGCGAGGCGACGGGCGACGTGACCGGCCAACTCGTCGAGACCGGGCGGGTCGTGGGCGTCACCGGGCACGACCCAGGCGACGATCCGCTCGCCGAGATCGGGATCGGCCTCGCCGGTGACGGCGGCCTCGCGCACACCGGGGTGTTCGAGAAGGGCGTTCTCGATCTCCCCGGCCCCGATCTTGTACCCCCCGCTCTTGATCAGGTCGGTGGCCTTGCGCCCGACGATCCGGACGTACCCGTCGCCCTCCCGCACGGCCATGTCACCGGTGCGGAACCAGCCGTCGGCGGTGAAGGCGGCGGCGGTGGCGTCGGGGCGGTTGAGGTACTCGGTGAACAGGTTCTCCCCGCGCACCTGCACCTCACCCACGGTCTCCCCGTCGTACGAGGTGACGGGCGCCCCGTCCTCCTCCACGAGCCGCAGCTCGACCCCCGGCAACGGCACCCCCACCGTCCCCGCCCGCGCCTCCCCGTCGGCCCGCACGCTGGTGTTCATCAACGTCTCCGTCATGCCGTACCGCTCGACGACCCGGCGCCCGGTCGCGGTGGCGATGCGCTCGTGGTCGTGCACGGGAAGCGCGGCGGACCCGGAGACGAGCAGCCGCGCGCCGGTGAGCCCCTTGACCAGCTCCGGCTCGGCGGGAAGCGCCTCGGCGATGCGGTGGTACATGGTCGGCACCCCGAAGAGCATGGTGGCGCCGCCGTTCAGCTCCCGGGCGACACCCTCGGTACTGAACCGCCCCAGATGCCGGACGGCACCGCCCCGCCGCAACGGCCCCAGGATCCCCAGCACCAGCCCGTGCACGTGGAACAGGGGCAGCCCGTGCACGAGCACGTCGTCGCCGGTCCACTGCCAGGCGTCGGCGAGCCCGTCGAGGGTGGCGACGAGGGCCCGACGCGGGATGACGGCACCCTTGGGCGGCCCGGTGGTGCCGGAGGTGTAGACGACGAGGGCGGGGGCGGAGGGTCCGCGGTGGACGTCGGGGATCCGACCGTGGGCGCATACGTCGACGTCGTACCGCTCGATGCCGGCGAGGGCGCCGGGCAGCTCGTCCCCCGGGGCCGCGAGGACCACCTCGGGGGCGCTGTCGCGGAGAACGTGCCCCAGCTCCCGGTCCCCGGACTTCGGGTTGAGCGGCACGGCGGCGACCCCGGCGAGCAGCACGCCCACGACCCCGACGGCGGTCTCCAACGCGGGCGTCGCCCATACGGCGACCCGCCGGGCGTCCCGCACCCGGTCGGCCACGGCCCCGCTGGCGGCGGCGAGTTCCGCGTAGGTCAGCGAACGGTCGCCGAAGCGGAGGGCGGGCCGGTCGGGGGCGGGAACGCGGGTCAGGTCCGGGAAGAGGGTGGACACGCGGCGTACTCCTCGGGAGGGAAGGTGGCGGTGGCGTCGTCGTTCACGGCGTGGTCCGTACAGCAGCGGACGAAGTCCCGGACGACGGGGTCGGCGTCGTCTGCGGACGCCCAGGCGACGGCGACCTGGCTGGGGCTGACGCCGCTGACGGGGCGGTAGACGACGCCGGGGCGGGCGTAGAAACGGGCGGCGGACGCGGGGGCGAGGGCGATGCCGTAGCCGTTGGCGATGGCGTTGAGCCAGTCGTCCGGCTGGTCGGTGACGGCGCCGACGCGGACGGGGTGCCCGTCGCGTTCGTCGACGGCCAGCCAGTGGTCCCGCCAGGGGCCCGTCTCGGGCGGGGCGGCGACGAAGGGCTCGTCCAGGAGGTCGCGGAAGGCGAGGGGGCCGCGGTCCCGGTCCGCGAGCGGATGCCCCGTGGGCAGGGCGATCCAGCGGGGCTCGGTGAACAGAACCGAGGTGCGCAGGGCGTCCTGGCCGGGAAAGGGCAGCCGCAGCAGGGCGACGTCGACGGTGCCGGCGGTGAGTCCGGCGCTCGGGTCAGCCCAGGTGGCCTGCCGCATCTCCGCCCGCCAGCCCGGTCGGCGCCGGGCGAACTCCGCGACGAGGCGCGGGGTGGCCTCGTTGGCGGCGCTGGCGAGGAAGCCGACGCGCAGCACGCGTGCGGCCCGGCTGGCCTCGCCACGGGTGTCCCGCAGGGCGCGGTCCCAGTCGGCGAGCAGGGCGGGGACGCGGCCCGCGAGCGTCCGCCCTGGTGCGGTCAGGGCCATCCCGCTGCGCGATCGGCTGAACAGCCGGACGCCGAGCTGGGCCTCCAGCTGCCGGATCTGCTTGGTGAGCGCGGGCTGGGACACGTACAGGCGCTCCGCGGCACGGGTGAGGGTGCCCTCCTCCGCGACGGCGACGAAGTAGCGCAGCAGCCGGGTGTCCACGTCCATGCCGTCAGGTTATAGGCGCAGGTATGGGCGGCCGAGGGGGACGCTCGGCGAGGCTGGCGGCGCAGCGACGAAAGGGGCTCCCGTGCTCGTCTCCGTCACCTACGTGACCATCACCGTCATCACCATCGCGGCGAACGCCGCCATCGCCGCCGCGGACTTCGCGAAGGCGGAGTTCGTCCTCGCCAACTCGGCCGAGGTCGGCGTCCCCCGCGGGTGGCTCCCGTGGCTCGGCACGCTCAAGGCCGCGGGGGCGGCGGGGCTCCTGCTGGGGCTCCTGGGCGCCCGGTGGGTCGGCGTCGCGGCGGCGACGGGGCTCGTGGTGTTCTTCAGCGGGGCGGTGGTGGCGCACGTACGCGCGCGGGTGTACGGCAACATCGCGTTCCCCGGGGGTTACTGGGCGCTCTCGGGGGCGTCTCTGGGGCTGGCTCTGGCTTCCGGCTAGGGAGAGGCGATGGGCGCGGGCCGCCGTACGGAGGATTTCTTCCCCTCTTGTTACGCTCCCGGGCGATCGTGCTCCCCACGGAAGGACCCCGCGTGCCCCGCATAGCGCTCGTCACCTGTCGGCCCCGGCCGGACGTCAGTGTCGACCGGGACATGCCGGTCCTGGTGGCGGCGTTGGAGGGCGCCGGGGCGGAGGTCCGGGCGGTGGCGTGGGACCAGGCGGGGGTGGAGTGGGAGGGCTTCGACCTCGCGCTGATCCGGTCCACGTGGGACTACAGCTGGCGGGCTGAGGAGTTCCTGGCGTGGGCGGAGGCGTGCGGCAAGGCGACGCGGCTGGTGAATCCGGTGGACGTCGTGCGCTGGAACACCGACAAGCGGTACCTCGGGGAGCTGGCGGCGGCCGGTGTGCCCACGGTGCCGACGCGGTACGTGGCGCCGGGGGAGGGCTTCGACCTGCCGGTCGACTCCGAGTTCGTCGTCAAGCCGACGTCCGGGGCGGGGGCGCGGTTCGCCGCCCGGTACGCACCTGACGAGCACGTCATCGCCGTACGGCAGGTGCGGCGGATGCACGCCGAGGGGTTCACGGCGATGGTGCAGCCGTACATGCGGGGCATCGACGTGCGCGGGGAGCGGGCGTTGCAGTTCTTCGGCGGCCGGCTGCTGCACGCCAGCCGGAAGGGGCCGGTGCTGGCGCCCGGCGTGGCGTACGACGAGCGGAAGGTCGCGCATCCCGGGCTGGAGGTGTGGGAGCCGACGGCGGCGGAACTCGCCCTCGCGGAGCGGGCGCTGGGCTGTGTGCCGGGTGGGGCGGAGCGGCTGACGTACGCGCGGGTCGACCTCGTCGACGGGGAGGACGGGGAGCCGCGGCTGATGGAACTGGAACTGGTCGAGCCCAATCTCTTCCTGTCACTGCATCCGGAGTCCGCGCGGCGGGTGGTGGAGGCGGTGCTGGCGGAGGCCTGACGATCCCGGACGCCCTCGTCCTCGTCGTGGGGGCGATGGGTGACTTCGGCTCATGGCTCGCCCGCCCGCCTCCCGTTGCACCTGCCCTTCTTCCCCGCTGGTCAGGGGAGCGTGAGCCAAAGGGGCCAATTGCCCCTGGACTCGCCGTCCTGGCGCGTACCGGTCCAGCGGCGTGTCCCCGTCGACGTGCAAGGTGCGGCGGGACGTGTCCAGGGTCAGACGGCCCACCCGGCGTACGGAGTCCTGGCCGGGGCCCGCCGTGCGGCGCAGCACGCTCTTCACCCGGGCCACCAGCTCGTGCGGCGAGAAGCGCTTCGTCAGGTAGTCGTCGGCGCCCAGCTCCAGGCCGAGGATGCGGTCGGCCACCTCGTCGCGCGCCGTCACGAACACCACCGGCGTCCAGTCGTCGCCCTCCCGCAGCCTGCGGCACACCGTCACGCCGTCCATCCCGGGCAGGGCGATGTCCAGCACGATCGCCACCGGGCGCAGCCTGCGGGCGGCGGCCAGCGCGGCCGTGCCGTCGGCCTCCACGTGGACGCCGAACCCCTCCCGGCTCAGCTAGCGCCGCTGGACGTCGGCGATGTGCCGCTCGTCCTCGGCGATCAGGACGAGCCCCCTGTGCTCCGGCATGGAGTTGACTCTAGTCAGAGCCCTCTGCCGAAAGGGGCGCCGCCCAGCCCGTGACGCCGATCCTTACGCTCCCCGAACACGCGGCGAACGTTCCGCTCGCACGCCTTCGCCAACCTGGCTGGGACATCCGGATCCGACGATCCGACGATCCGACGACCCGACCAGGGAACGGCGTGCGCATGACGCCTCCACGTCAGCCTCAGTGGCGGTCCCGCGCGGCTTCCGGGGCGTCACTGACCGCCGTCCGCTGGAGCAGGCCCCAGGTGAACTCCGCCGTCACCCGGTGCCGTACCCCCCGCTGGTCCGGTGCCGTGAACGCCAGTCCCCAGCGGGTGGGCGCGGTGCCCTCCAGGGGGCGGGCGGGGGCGAAGGCGCGGGCGGCCTCGTCTACCGTGCAGGACCAGGGGGTGAGGTCCGCCAGCGAACGGAGGGCGGGAGGCCGGGCGTCGGGGGCGCGGACCAGCCACTCGTTCCACAGGGCGCCGCCCGGGGCGAGCAGGATCTCGAAGCGGAGGTCGGGCCAGAGGGGGACCGCCCACCGCAGGGCCTCGCAGTCCAGGTCACCGACGCGGCGCGGGACGGTGGACTCGGGGGCGCCGAGGACCGAGCGGTAGCGGGTCGCGGCGGCGCGGGCGTGCGGGGAGCGCAGCATCGCCTGCCAACGCTTGTTGGCCTCCCGCATGTCGGTGAGGGACGCGCCCAGCTCCCGACGGGCCGCGGCCACCAGGTCCGGGTTGTGGTCGGCCATCCGGCGCAGCAGGACGAGCTGGAACTGCAGGGGGGTGAAGGGGCTGGGGGGGAGCTTCGAGCGGGGTGGCATGGCACCCATCGTCGTCCACGCGGGCGCCGGCGCGGGCGGTGGCCGTCCGGCAGGAACGGCACGGAGTCGACGCACCGAGGGCCGCCCGCCCGGAACGGCGGCACCGGGCGGAGCGGCCCGTGCCCGGCGACGTGCGTCGTCCGCGCCTGGTGGGCCGCCAGGGGGAAGGGCGCGAGCGCATCCCGCCGCCCGCGGGGCCATTGCCCCGGCAAAGCCTTCACGAGTAGCCTGTTCGTTATTCCGACCACCTGTTGAAATATCGAACGATTCGACCTGACAGAAGGGGGTGCCGGTCTGTGGGACGCCTCGTACCCGCCGTGACCCGGGCTCTCGACATCCTTGAGCTCTTCCTGGACGGGGACGGCACGCTGTCCGCCCCCGACATCGTGCGCAAGCTGCAACTGCCGCGTACGACCGTGCACGAACTGGTCACCACGCTCGCCGCCCGCGGGTACATCGCCCCGGTCCCCGGCCAGCCCGGCCGCTACCGGCTCGGTGTACGCCCGTACCAGCTCGGCAGCCGCTACGCCGAACAGCTCGACCTCGCGGCCGAGGGGCAGCAGGTCGCCCGCTCCGTCGCCGAGACCTGCGACGAGACGGTGCACGTGGCGATACTCGAGGGCACCGACGTCATCTACATCGCCAAGGTGGACTCCACGCACGCCGTGCGCATGGTCTCCGCGGCGGGCCGCAGGCTTCCGGCGCACTGCACCTCGGTGGGCAAGATGCTGCTGGCCTCCCTTCCCGAACCGGAACTCGCCGCCCGGATCCCCGACGGGGTCGAGCTGGTCGCGATGACTCCGAACAGCATCACCGACCCGGTCGATCTGCGCGAGACCCTGGCCGGGATCAGGCAGCGGGGGATCGCGGTGGAGAACCGGGAGTCCAACCCGGACGTCTCCTGCGTGGCCGCGCCCGTTCGGGACCGTACCGGGCGGGTCGTCGCCGCGTTGTCCATCTCGGTGCCGATGATCCGCTGGAGCGACGAGCGGCGGGTGGAGTTGGAGCACCTCGCCGCCAAGGGCGCCGTGGATCTGTCGGAGCGGCTCGGCTATCGGAGCGTGGCATGAGGTACGAGGTGGCGGTACGGGCGGAGGCGCAGCTGGGGGAGGGGCCGACGTGGGACGCGTCGGCGGGCCGCCTGCTGTGGATCGACATCCTGGGGTCGCGGGTGTACGGGTACGACCCCGTTTCCGGCGCCCGTTCGGTGCGGCGCACGGGACAGCACGTGGGTGCGGTGAAGCCGCGGGTGGGTGGAGGGCTGGTCCTCAACCTCCGTGACGGGGTGGGGCTGGTCGACCCCGATGACGGGTTCCGGTGGCTGCACCGTGAGGTGGTGCCGGGGCGTCGGGGGAACGACGCGGCGGTGGCGCCGGACGGGGCGTTGTGGGCGGGCACGATGCGGTACGACGAGGCGGTGGGGGGCGGGACGCTGAGCCGCTTCGGCGGGGACGGGGCGGTGACGGCGGTCCTGGACGACGTGACGGTCAGCAACGGCACGGGCTGGAGCCCGGACGGGCGGCTGATGTACTACGTCGACACCCCGACCCGCCGTATCGACGTCTTCGACTTCGAGGACGGCGTCGCGACGAACCGCCGCCCGCTGGTGGAGGTCGAGGAGGGCGCGGGCTACCCGGACGGCCTGACGGTCGACGCGGAGGGCTGTGTGTGGGTGGCCCTGTGGGACGGTGCGGCGATCCGGCGCTACGGCCCGACGGGCGAGCTGGACCAGGTCCTCCCTCTCCCCGTCCCCCGCGTCACGGCCTGCGCCTTCGGCGGACCGGACCTGACCGACCTCTACATCACCACGGCCCGCGTGGGCCTGACCTCTCCTCACCCCTTGGCAGGCTCCCTCCTGGTCTCCCCGGGTGCGGGCAAGGGCCTCCCCCAACCCGCCTTCGCGGGCTGACCACGCTGCCTGCGGCGGCCTGTGGCTGTTTGGTGGGTGGCTGGGGTAGCGCTGTCTGCCGGGGGGTGGGTCGGGGCCGCGCCGGGGGGTGTCCGTCCTCGGAACCGCGCGGGCTGTGGGGTGCGGGGTGTGCGGGGTTTTCCGCGCGAACCACTGCGGGCCCCAGGACGGCCACCGCGTGGTCTCCGTCAGCTGGGGCGAATGGACGTGGAACGCCTGGGACTTCGGCCTGGCGGGCTACGACGACGAACTCCAG